>JALFGN010000073.1 GCA_022777285.1 Blautia sp. | reverse complement strand
ATGCAAGTAATTTGAACCAGTACATGAAAGGCTTGGATATGGAAGTTATCAAAATCATTCAGACGGTCATGTATATTGGTCGGGATTACAGCTATGAGAAAGATATAGAGAGATATTATGAAGGCTGCGAATATGAAGAATATACAGAATCTTCGGAAAAGAAAACAATTAGCTTGAAGGTGGACGATCCAGATCTTCTGCTTTCTGCATGGATGGACGATCTGACTTGGGCAAAGGGTTGGAACGCAAAGGACATAGTTTATTGTGTCAGGCACCTAAAGTTCAAAGCTAAATGTTAATATAATGAGGGAGAGGAAATGTAAGCGATGAATAACCACCCGTGTACGACTTCCAGGAGACCTCAGATAGGAAGGTCCCCTCGATTTTCCGGCAGTATTTTTTCTGTATCTGTTATTCCTGAACAGTTTTCCTTTATGAATTCACTCCACGGCATCAGCTGTTTTATGCCTGCGGGCTCATTTTTATAGTCCGGCATATACAGCAAGAGTGTGTAGAGGTATTGATAAATGTTCAGGTTGTTTGCCTTGGCTGTTTCAATCAGGCTCATGACGATCGCGCTTGCATTTGCACCGTCAACCGTATCATGAAACAGAAAGTTCTTCCTGGCTGTTGCGTAAGACTTTGCCCTCCGTTCCGCTGCGTTGTTTGAAATCTCACATCTTCCATCAAGAAGATAGTTCATCAGTGTTTCTTTGTGGTTGAAAGCATAGTTTACTGCTTTTTCAAGTTTGCTTCCGCCTGTCGGATTCAGGGTTCCCAGCCATGACCAGAATTCATTCCATATTTCCGGTTCCCTTTCCTGGCGTTTCTGCTTCCGTTCCTCTGCAGGAAGTTCCTTATAGCAGCGTTCCAGAAAAAACAGACGGTTGCAGAAAGCCACTCCTTTTTCTGCCGGAAGAAGGCCGTTGTCATCTGACATTCTGGAAGAAGGCTCTTTCAGTTCCTCTTCTGAATTGATATCCAGAAGCTTCAGCTTTTTCCGGCCTCCTGCCGGGACAGCTTCATAAAACTTCCTGCGGCAATGTGCCAGGCAGCATACCAGGACCACATCTTCGATCCTTCCGTATGCAGAGTAACCGTCACAGTGCAGCAGCCCTTTGAATCCGGACAGGAATTCGATTGGGTTTTCCCCGCTTCTGCCGGGCCGGTAATCGTAAAGCACAATCCCAGGAAGCCCATCGCTTCCACTCAGATAGATCCACATATAAGATTTTGAGGTGGCTTCCTTCCCTTCTTCATGAAGGACCTGGCATGGTACCTCATCCGCATGGATCACTTCCCGGCCTAAAAATTCCTGGTGAAGTGCCTCATATACGGGGGCAAGGTATTCCAGAGCACAGTAGTTATACCAGTGTGCTGCTGTCTCCCTTGGCAGAGGGACTCCTTTCTGGAACCAGTCTTTTTCCTGGCGGTAGAAGGGAAGATACAGACAGCTTTTCTGGTACATGACCATTGCCACCATATCCGGTGATGCCGGACTATGGGGAAGTAAGGCAGTTGGTGTTTTGGCTGCCCGGATCGTTGTATCATCTTCCTCACGGCAGACCGGACAGACCAGAGTCTCCTGAAGATACCTGACACGTTCTACTTTCGCAGGGGTGATCCTCAGTTCCTCACGGACAGTTTTGTACCCCAGATGTTCCATAGGCGCATCACAGTCCGGGCAAAAACGTTCCGATTCCGGTACGTCACATTTGATATCCCGGACGGGGAGCAAAGCGTACAGATCATCACGTACGGATTTCTTTTTTCTGGTACGTGTATGTTCTTTTACCACGACAGTTTCCTCTGGCTCTGTATCCTGTTCAGACAGATCCACGGGTCTTTCCTTCTTTACTTTTTCGCTGGAAGTACCAAAAAACTTTCTCTTAAGCTCATTCAGTGTTTCATTCAGGTTTGCAATGGTACTTCTAAGATCTGTCACCGTGTTGCGGAGTTCCTCAACAGTGGCACGCAGGTCAGAGATCGTCTGGTCCTTTTCTTTCAGGCGTTCTTCCTGGTCCGCATTTGTTTTCATAAGCAGCTGGATCATATCCTCAGGATTTACAGGCATTGGCTTTATCCGTCCTTTTCTTTCTTATCTTTATTATAAAGGAAAAGAAAGATGGCCGCAAACCAGTCGGATTTTCGCTTCGTCATTATGACGGGGGATAACTTTCCTGAAAAAAGGCAAAAAGCTGTAAATGGCATGCCACTTTGCTTTTTTTTCAAGAAAGTTATCCACAGATAAAAAATCAGAGCCGTACCTGGAGCGGGAACATCCACAAATTCAAAAACCGCAGTAAGCGGACGGTGGATAAATGCCCATTGTCTTTGACCTGAAACAGAAATGAAAATTTATAAAATCTCTGTTTTGCACAAAGGTTAAAAATCTTTCTTCCGCCCACCTGCCCTGATTGCCTTTGGCTGGTCGATGGACAGGCCTTCCATAAGCCACCGGAATTCCTGCCTAGAAAGAAGCCTTGCTTCGGAAGCATTTCTCGGCCACTGGAAACGTCCGGTTCCATCCAGCCTTTTCTGCATCAGGACGAATCCTGTTTTGTCAAAGTAAAGGGCTTTGATTTTACGGCTGTCCCTTCCGCAGAACAGATAGACCGCATTGGCGTATGGATCCAACTGATAGGTGTCGCGGATGATCGTCATCAAACCATCGAAGCTCTTTCTCATGTCGGTTCTGCCGGTGATCAGGAAAATTTTTGATACACCGGAGATGTCGCCTAACATAATGCCCGCAGCACAGAGACCGTATTGGCGATCGTTTCCCGGGCTGCCCTGTTTGAGATATCAAGCTGGATTCCATTCATCCGGATTGTGATGACTGTATCAGGATGAATCCCCTCCCCACCTGCTGTTTGGGTTGGCGGGATACAGAATTCCTGCTCTGCAAAAGAAACCGGAACAACTTCCTGTTTTTGTGGAAGCGTATCCTTTCGTTCTGTGATTTCACATGCCTTGGCTCGCAGGCGGCGTATATGATAATAAAACTTGCTTGGC
>JALFGN010000003.1 GCA_022777285.1 Blautia sp. | reverse complement strand
CCGGCTGCATATTTTTTTGCAGGATATTGTAGAATTCTTCCTTGGTATTCCCAGGTCTGTATAATTCCTGACTGGCCCAGATAGAATGAAGATTATCTCTGTAACAGGCTTCAAAACGTTTATGCAATTCTTCCTTCTCGTGGATCAGTTTGTACATACCAAACTGATTTTCTGCAAACACAATAAAGAAAGGATCCCACTTCGGAAGCTTGTTGTTCTTGGAAGAATTCAGAGAAGAATCCATCGGCATCAGGTTCCAAAGCTCATTATTCATAACAAAAGACCATGGGATGAAATGATCCACATCATACTGCTTTGTAACAATTGGCTTGTCGGTAAAGACATCCCTGACTTCTCGCACATCCAGAATGCCTTCCCATAGCTTACGCACATTATTCAGCTTACGCATCTTCTCATCCATCGGAGCCAGTTTGTAAATGAGGCCCGGGACTTCCGGATTATTATTCTGCAGCCATTTCACCTTTTCATACTGAATCCATCCAAGAATATTTACGGTATTATCCTGGATCATCTTCATCCAGTCTGAGTTGAAATGGACTTCCTTTTTCAGTTTACTGCTGTCTCCAAAGGTATACGGCAGTCGAATTACAGTACTATCGATTCGTCTGATATACTCGGTTAATCTACGAATACTTCCCCACGGCACTTCTTCTGCACTTTTTGAGAAAAAGCCCGCCAATGCCCGACCGGGAACCATATTGGTCAGCTGTTCCTTAGCAAGTTTCAAGTCGGCATTGTGCTCCCGGATTGCATTTTTGATTTCCACCTTGGATGCATTTGCAGGCAGATCACTGAGCTCTGTCAGTTTAAGAACAGCACGCTCCAGACCATCTCTCACAAGTCCATCTGCCTGCATTCCACTAAGGTGAATATGAAATTCTCTTACGGAGTACCAGGCATTGCAGATCATCTCATCGATAATTGCATCAAAAGTTGTATCTTGAGTTCCCTCCGAAATAATATCCACGATGGCTTCCAGCCAGTAAAATTTATAACAGTAGGAAGGATCCTTCATCATCTGAGAGAAGCCTTCGATATCCAAGGTGTTGTGGTACTCTCCATTGATATGTAAGGAATATCCTATTTGCGTAGAATCAAATTCAGCCACCTCTCATCACCCCTTCCTGGTCTAACATCACCGGTGATCCAATAGTCTTCTATCGTAAGCTCCGGAATCCCTGCTATGAATTCCTTAAAGGAATCCTCATTAAAATCTGTAAAATACCGGCCGTTACGCACACCTTCAAAATCACCGTATTTGAAGGAAGTGTAGATTACGCCGGTACTTTTAAGCGCATCACTCATTTTTCGAATCACCAAAAGCAGCTCATTCTTTGGCAAATGCAAAATAGAGGAGCATGCCCAGATGCCATCATAAGTGTCTATATCATCCAATTCCTGAAACAGCATTTCTTGCACTTCAATGCCGGTAAAAACACTGGCTTGTCTGCAAAGCTCAGCTGAACCATCGGTCGCTGTAACCCGGCATCTTTTATCCAGAAAATATTTCGTGTCACGGCCGGAACCGCAACCGAAATCGAGGATAGCGGCTCCCTCATTCAACAAATGAAGGAATTTATCCTGGGCCAGATGCATATCAACATTCTGTGTATTCTCTATGAAGTTTTCTGCATTAAGGTTGTAGTAATCAATCGTGGGATCCATTTTCATACTTCCTTTCAAGCAGTGACAGCTATCCGCTCTTAAATTTTTCCTAATTTATTCTCTTCGTCAAAGTAGACCTTGTCACCTTCGTTGATATTACGCTCATAGAGCATAGCATCTTCTGCCTTTACTCTCAACTCTTCATCTGAAGAATTCATAAGTGTAACTACCGCCATGACAGGTGCTCCCTCAGCTCGTTCTTCACATCCGAAGTTCAAATCTTCATCGATTCTTTTTACTATATAGATCATACACTTCACCGTTATTTCTGAGATAGAATACAATCAGATGCTCATACACTCTTTAATCTTCCCAATTAGCGTAATATCAGCCGGTAGCCACGCTACACTATCTAATTCATCTTTTGTAAGCCACTTCGCAGCTTCCGCTTCTTTGAGTTCCAATTCCCCTACACTAACTTTCGCCCAGAAACAATCCATAGAGAGATGAAAAGTCGGATAATCATATTCAATGGTATCAATCAACTCACCAACTTCAATTTCTGTGTTAAGCTCTTCCATAATTTCTCGTTTAAGTGCTTGTTGCGGTGTTTCTCCTGGCTCCACTTTGCCGCCGGGAAACTCCCATTGCCCTTTAAATTCTCCATAACCTCTGGCAGTTGCAAAAATCTTTTCTTTATCTCGAATAACTGCTGCAACAACTCTTATCGTTTTCATACAGCTTTGCCCTCCTCATCTAACAGATTGCTCTCCAAATACTTCAACAGGTCTTCTCTAACTGGTTGATGCATTTTCATTGTAACCTTCGTGATGTCCTTCATCTTTCCGTTGTTATCCATCTTTTTATCACCTACTGCTGATAGGATGTCACAAGTCCCCATATAGTAAAAGCTTGTTTCCGCATCACTTTTTTTGACCATCAAATGTTTCCTCTTCGCTCCCATAACATTTTGCATATAACTGCTTTCCGGTCCCTTACCAATCTGAGAATCCCATCGAAAGATCATACTATCCGTAAATGCATCCGCATAATCCGGTTTACCTTCTGCATACTGTAATTCTTCACTCTCTGCTCCCACCTTATGGTAAGTAATGAAAATAAAAACATCATCTCCAATACGTTTCATTCCATACATGATGGATGAAAGGTCCCGCCCACAGTTCATCAGCAAACTGACATCTCTTCTGGAATACTTTTCATAAAGTACAAAAGGACTATCTGCAGCCTGATTCTTACCAAACTTATCCTGATATCTCCTAAGTCCAACACGAATCAGATCATCCATCTGTTTATAAAATTCACTGTGCTGGAGCCTTTTGGCATAACTCACCATTCTACGGATAAACTTTGCGTCATGGTCACCAATAATATCTATTTTCTTGTATTTTTGATACTCTGCTTCTTTGCTGACAAAACGTCCCTCTAATACTTGAATCGCATTTTCAAGGGAGGCTTCATCAAAAGAATGCAAATAGGTATTTTTCAACTCATTTGTTAATTCTGGCAATGAAATCAGATCTGAATGAAATAAGCGTTTTAATATCTCTAATTCATATGGTCTAACCCCACTGAGAACCGTTTTGGATAAATACTCTAATGTGAGCTTCTCCTGATCCGTAATCTTTTCTCTATGGCATTCATTTTCAACCGAAACTAAAAAATCCTGATAAGTTTTATACTCCCTGATAATTACAAGCGGATCGATCTCCCCATTTTCGTAAAAATCCATAAGATATGGAACTCGTCCCAATCTGTTTTTTAATGATGTATAACTATCTTTAATGATTGCTTTCATTCCACGAATCTTATTAATGGATCGGAAGATTTTTTCCTTTGCGACTGCATCAAAATGAACCGTAGACGCTCCCGGTATCGTACTATTACCACTAATCACGTACTTCCGAATTGTATCCGGATTATATGTACGGTCACCAGACAGAGCAATCGGAATCATAAAGTTCTTCTCGTAATTGCCAATAAAATCTAAAATCACAACGAACTCTTTCCCAGCCGCCTTACGAAGCCCACGGCCGAGCTGCTGTATAAAGACGATCGGAGACTGGGTTGGTCGGAGCATAATCACCTGATTTACCTCAATAATATCCACACCTTCGTTCAAAATCTCAACAGAAAAAATATAATCCAAAGGCTGAATATCATCTGTGGCATCCGCTTCATCCATGGCCAATCGCTCAAATGATTCTGCTCGCTCATTTTCATCGGCATCTCCATTTAAAGCAATAGTTCTGAAATACTTCCCAGTATCCGGATTAATCATCTTATTGAACTTGTCCGACAATTCTCTTGATTCTGCGATACGGCTGCAGAAAATCAATCCCTTTACCCGATCCCCACTGTACCCAAAATAATTTGCCTGCTCTATGATATGTTTTACTCGTTCATCACTGGTAAGAAGATTGAAATCTTCTGTTGTAATTGTCTTATTCCTGCCTTTCCCATCACCAATCATGGATAAATCACTAATACCAAAGTAATGAAATGGGCACAACATATTTTCTTCCATAGCCTGCTGCAGACGAATCTCATAAGCAATCTGATAATGAAAGATTTCATAGATGTTTCGACCTTCTATATTGTCATCTCGCTTATCCGGAGTCGCAGTCATACCAAGCCATAGCTTTGGTGTAAAATAGTTCATGATTCGCTGGTAAGTATCTGCAGCAGAATGATGTGCTTCGTCCAGGATAATGCAATCAAAATCCGTTGGATTATAATGGTACAGATGTTCTTCTCTCCATAAAGTATCTCTGGTTGCAAACACATAATCAGCATCGTAATCATGATTTCCCGCACCTACGATACCCATAGTAACTTTCTTATTAAATACTTTTTCGTAAGAGCGTTTCGCCTGTTTTGCTAGCTGGTTTCTATGTACCAAAAACAACACTCTCTTAAATCCCAGCTCACGCATGGCAAATGCAGACGCATAGGTTTTTCCTGTACCTGTTGCCGAGATTAAAAGCGCGCGTTTCTCTCCTAATGCCAGGATTTTTTTCAAGTTAGTGATAAAACCCACCTGCATCGAATTTGGTTGAAGTTTATATTTTTCAAGAGAAGTAATCCCTTCATCTTTGGCAGTATCTCTTTGATGCTTTACGATTTCATACTGCTGGACATAATTCTCAATAAAATCCTCATAATCCAGGGCATATTGTGAATTCCAAAGCTGATTGTATTCTGCCAAAATCTGCTCCGCTATTTCTCCCTGTTCTGCAGATACGATTTTTGTATTCCACTCTTTGTTGCTTGTGAGTGCCGCACTCGTAATATTGGAACTGCCAATAATGATTCGATATATTTCTCTATTTTTGAAAATATATCCCTTTGTATGAAATCCTTCGTCTGCAGCATCCACATCGTACATTTTTAACTGAATATTTTTAAGTTCTTGCAGCTTCTTTAACGCTCTGGGTTCACTAAAGGAAAGATAATTTGTCGTCAGTATTTCTCCTGGAATATTTTTCTCCTCCAGTTCCTTTAATGTCTGAAGAAGCGGAGTAATCCCACTCATCGTAATAAATGCCACACTAATCTGAAACTTATCGCAAGACAAAAGTTCATCCTCGATTGAGGATATCACCTTTTTTCCTTCCTGATGATTATTTGAGACAAATTGTGGCTTAAAAGCAAGATTTGAAGAAATCCTGCTATCGATATATGCAGTTTCAAAACCCATCCTAAGGTTTTCATATATTTCCTGATTCATAGAATGCCTCCTACAGATGTTGATTCAACACCAGTTTCTCCTCAAATCCGTTTGAATAAATGTATAATAATCTTCCTCTATCAAACACCGGATCCACATCATGGATAATACTGTGATGATTTGGGCACACAATAATCTGATTACTTGCATCGTTGTTCAGACTTTTAACAAAGTAATCTATGTGATGTGCTTCTACCACATGAGAGCCATATTCCTCACCGATACGGCGTCCACAGATTTGACATCGGTATCCGTAGAGCCGCTTCAAATTATCTCCAATTTTCTTATTTAGCTTTCGGATTTTAACAATCTGCTCTTTTTCTTTAAAACCGGCAGTATCATCTTTGACATCGAAATTAAACTGAACTTCCATAATCCGCTCTGACCTTTCACTAATAGTGTCACGTAAAACTTCCATATCAAGAGAACTGATTGTTTCCAGTACATAAGTATCATCATACTCGGTAGTATAAACTGCCAGATATTCCTTATAATCATCTGGAAGAGGAGTATGCTTTTTTGATCCCTTTTCTTGCAATTGCTTCATTTTACTTATATATGCATAGCTTCTCTGAAAACAACCACGAAGCGCTTGTGCTAAATCACTGTTCTGTGTATATCGTATCTGAACAATATCTGCATGAGGACCAAACTTCTTATCAATTCGATTATTATTCAGCTTCGCCTTATAAGACTTTCCATTAAGATAAAGATTTACGTCCTTGGATTCACCCCGTTGAATAAATCGTCCAGCAACTTGGCTGAATACCACCTGATGCTCAATCGGTATTGCAAAACCATAATTAAAGAGCGACCAATCAACTTCTTTTTTATACACATATTCATCTGAAATAGTTTTAATCATTTTAGTCGCTCCCTTCTATGCAAACTCTTATTCCAAAATCAACTCTTCTTACTTTTTCGCGGTTGTCTGATAAGAAACCAAATCACCAAAATCGCAATTCAGTTTGTCACAGATTTTTGCCAGTATCTGCATAGAAACAGGTTCTCCTCTGCTCATCTTTGCAAGCGTACTTGTACTGATTCCCAATTCTTCAACCAAATCCATCTTTTTCATTTCGTGATCAATCAAAAGTTTCCAGAGCCCATTGTATGAAACCTTCATATTAATACCTCATGTCGTGATTTAAACTATAAACGGAACAAAAATATCTCTGTTATCATTATAACCCACACATGAATTTTTGTCATAAGCAACTTTCGATTTTTCAAAACTATCTTGTTATTTTCTACAGTTTTCTATTATTGTCAAACATTTATCTGCACTCCCACAATGATACACTCGCACCCCGCAATGAACAATAAACACCCGTTCAGTTTTATCCACTTCACGAAAAACATAATAGCCGAGACTATTTTTCCAGCCTCAGCTATTCACATTACTAATATTCTCTTCTAAAAATCAAACTCATCCGGGTCAAGTCCTGCATCTTCCAATACTTCTCTTCTTTCTTCCGGATCCATAAACTCTAATTCATCGTAATCAAGCCCTGCTTCAGCAAAGACATCTTGCTCGTCATCATCATCGAACAAATCAGATTCTCCGCTCTTCATCATATTATCCATGAACTGAAACTGTGCAGCTCTCTCGAATGTATCCAAACGTCCATCACGGTTAAAATCAAACATCTTATCAAATCCAAACATAATTTATCCTCCCAAATCTCTTTATGAAAATGGCAATTCATCATCGATTTTCGGCATCAAATCTACAGTAAAGAAAGCTGTCGGTTATATCACGAATCCGGATAAAACCGATGACCAGAACCTGGTTTCTTTCTATGGCTGTTCACCGGAAACTGCCGATCTGGAATTTGCTATGACTGCAAAGATGGGAAAAGATAATGTGGTGGAGAAGGGAGACAACCTTGCCTGGCATATGATCATTTCCTTCAAACCAGGTGAAATCACAGATTCGAATGTCGCTCATGAGGTTGCGACAAAAATTGCTGATGCAACGCTGAAAGGGAAACATGAGTATGTTCTTTCCACTCACGTTGATAAGGATCACGTCCATTGTCATCTGATTTTTAACGCAACAAATTTTGTGGACTACCATAAGTATGTTTCCAACAAACGGAACTATCACAAGATCTGTAAACTCAGCAATCGCATTTGCCGGGAATATGGTCTGAAAGAGTCCATGCCCACCGGACAGAAAGCAAAATCATATAAAGAAAATATGGAGTACAAACGGGGAAACAGTTGGAAAGCAAAACTCAAATACAACGTGGACCCTACCATCTGGTCTTCCGTTTCCTTTGACGAATTTCTGATGAAGATGAAAGAAGCCGGATATGAAATCAGACAGGGAAAGTACCTGGCTTTTCGGACTCCTGATCAGAAACATTTCACCAATGTCAAAACTCTGGGAGCCTATTATACAGAGGACAGTATCCTGAGACGTCTGGAGAAGAATCGTCATAAAGCCTGCATTCCTCAGAATGCATCATTTAAAGTAAGGATGTTTGTACAGATGACCTCCTATGTTGCGGATGGCAATCGCTCTGGTTTTGATCAGTGGGCCAGAAAAAATAATCTGAAAGAGGCAGCCAAGACTTTCTGTTATCTTTCACAGCACAATCTATTGAACTATGAAGAATTCCAAAATCACATTTCTGATCTGGAGGCTTCTATTCAAGCTACGGATGATCAGATCCTGCAAACACAAACAGCTATTCAAAATCAGAAGATTATTAAGAAGCACTGTGAAGTCTATCGTGCATGTCGTGATGTAGTTTGTGCTGAGAAGGATGCTCCGAACAAAGCACTCTACCGCAAACAATATCAGGCAGAATATCAGCTGCACGATGTCACTTTAAAAGAACTGGCTGAACTTGGCATTCACAAACTTCCGTCTTCCGAAAAGCTGCAGAGACAGCAGCTGGAACAGGAAGAAGAACTTGCCTTTGCCAAAAAAGAAAAGCAGGATCTCCAAAAACAACAGAAGACCCTGCAGGTAATTGAACATAATTTTGACACTATGATCCGCGAAGCCGGCATAAAGGTTCCGGAGAAAGAGCCATTACAAAGAACACAGGAGGATGTATTATCATGATCACTATTGGAACACGAATCAATTCCTGCCCACTGACACTCTTCGCAGATTTTTTGCATTAAAAAAAGACTCCCATCGTTTCCGACAGGAGCCATAAATAACAAACACATAACTCCCATCGGTCAAGCTTTAGCACCTTGCAAATGCAGGTTGCTGTGCGGTCATCGAGCTTGTCTCTCGCGCACTCTTTATAGGTCTTTATTATTATAGCTGAAAACGAATATCTTCTCAAGGTGCAGATGTGCCACCTGCTACTCAGCAAGACTGCTGATCCACTCAGTCACATCTTCTTCAGATACATTGTTCAATCGTTTACCAGTTACAATATGTAAGTCTGGATACAGCGTCTGCATATTTTTCTGCAGGAATAATCTCAAATAAATCACCACCGGTTACATCGGCAATCGTCTCTGCGACAGCCATGGTGTTTCCGGTTCCGGAGAAGCAGACCACTGCAGTTTTAACCTCAGAAACTTCTTCCAGAACAACTTCATCCGATTCATTGGTTCCGTTTATCTCTTCGCTTGCAGTCGGAGCACTGTTTCCGTACGCAGTCATAGCAAAGAGAAGTACAAAGCAAAGGAGAACTGCCCATAACTTTTTCATCCGGAGTTGCCTCCCTTACAGCATCTTGATCAGGGCATCGATATCTTTATCTGTCGCACGATTCAGAAGCTTTCCTTCTACGATTTCTGCTCCAGGAGCGGATGGTTTCAGTTCTGCTACTGTGTTTCCAAAACCACTTCCACCAGATGTTGCAAAGAGTACAATCTTCTTATCAGAGAAGTCATAGCTTTCAAGGAAGGTATTGATGATGGTTGGAGCCACATACCACCAGATTGGGAATCCGATCAGTACA
>JALFGN010000074.1 GCA_022777285.1 Blautia sp. | reverse complement strand
AGCTTCTATTTCTGGCTGATCGGCAACTGTATGATCTATTGAAAGCAATCGGTTCTCACGGGAAAGGATGTATCCCCGACTGCTGATGTTCTCATCGAATATCTATCTCTCCAAAGGGGGCCCTGATTCAGGGCTCCCTTTTAGGACGCCGTTATTTACGTTCCATAAACCATTTATAATTTTCTTCATAAGTCAGATGACAGATTTTTCCACCCACCTGACAGGTATAACGATATCCGGTTCCGCCAGCTTTTCGGCTGGCACAACGCTCCGGTTTTGAAACCTTATCAATCGCATACTTACGTCCATCTTCCCAGACAAACGCTGTAGGGATCAATTCTCCTTCCCGGCTGAATACTGCCAGGACATCTACATACACTTTAGCTGTCATTACAAAACACCTGCTCTCTCCTATCCATGAAAGTATGCCTGTGGATGAACCGTATGTTCCTTAGCATTCAGCTGTGCCAGTATCTTATCCTGATACATAAATGCTCTCTGAATACTCTGATAGCCAAACCTTCCACGGATCTCATCTACCACCTGGTCCATCTTTTTGATTTTTTCTCTCTTCGTTTCATCCATAAATAAATCAAGCTGATACGGCATCTCTTCTGATACCAGATCACATCCTCGAACACCAAGACTACGAATTGGATGTTCCCAATTATAGTTTTTCTGGAATAACTCAAATGCAGTTCTGGCAATTTCTTCTGTAAGATTACTTGCCCTGTCCAACTTGCACTGTCTCGTGAAATGATACAATCCATTATCCCGAATCGAGATTTCTACTGTCCTGCATTGAAAACCATTTTCACGAAGCCTGGCTCCTACACTTTCTGAAAGAGCCATCAAAATAATCTTCACGTCCAATTCACTAACAAGATCTCTTGGCGTTGTTGTACTGTTCCCGATAGACTTGATCGGTACTTTATATCCTTCTACCAAAACTGGAGTTTCATCCCATCCATTTGCAAAGGTATGAAGTACCAATCCCATCTTTCCAAGATATGTTTCTAATATAGAAGGTTCTGCTCCTGCCAGATCTCCGATTGTACAAATGCCAAGTTTCTTCATCGTCCGTTCAGTGCTTCTTCCGACCATGAGTAAATCACCTACTGGAAGTTTCCATGCAATATCCTTGTAATTGTCTTTGGAAAACTCTGTAATGGCATCCGGCTTTTTATAATCAGAACCGAGCTTTGCAAATATCTTATTCCAGGAAACACCAATACTTACGGTAACCCCCAGTTCATATTTAATCCGACTGCTGATCTCTTTTGCAATCTTCATTCCATCTCCCTTGATAGAAGTACTGGCGGTCACATCCAGCCAGCTTTCATCAATCCCAAATGGTTCTCTCTGATCTGTGTATTCACTGTAAATCTCCTGTGCCATTCTGGAAAACCTCAAATAAAGATCCATGCGAGGCGGTACAAAGATTATTTCTGGGCAAACCTGTCTTGCCTGCCACAATGCCATGCCTGTTTTTACTCCGGCTCGCTTCGCAATATAGTTTGCAGTCAGCACAATTCCATGTCTTGCTTCCGGATCACCACCGACTGCCATCGGCTTCCCGGCAAGTTCTGGATGATGCAGCATCTCAACACTTGCGTAAAAGCAATTCATATCTGAATGAAGAATTGTCCTGCTCATAACATTCACCTACCAGTCTTAAAAATCATAATAAAAGTTCTTTGCTTCATATTGACTTTGTGAAGTTTATAGATTATAATTTCTACTAACTTCACGAACATTTGTTTGTATTTTATACGTGATAATGAACTCTGTCAATAGTTTTTATAAAGTTGATGAAGTTACGATTTCAAAAACTTGGAAAGGATCCCACTATGAATTTTTCAGACAAGATTAAATATCAACGAGAACAAAATCATCTGACACAAAAAGAACTTGCAGAACTGGTCGGCGTATCCCAGCGTGCGATCGCAGCTTATGAAAGTTCCGGCACCATCGCACGAATCTCTACTATGAGAAAGCTCGCTCATGCATTGAATGTCTCTTACGATTATTTGAAACATGATGAGATCACAGATCCTTCTTACGGAATTGAAAAAATGGATTATATTGATGAAGTCAATGGACAGCTTGGTGAAAAAGGTGCCAGGGACATCAATGAGATTCTCGAAGCCAACCGTGCTCTTTTTGCTGGTGGCGAACTCGATGAAGAAGCAAAAGATGCTTTCTATCAGGCTGTAACCAAAGCATATCTTTCCTGTAAGATGGAAGCTAAAAAGACATTTGGACGGAAAAAGAAAAACACTGAAACGGAAAGGGATTCATAGGTGTCCGTATTTTCGTACAGCACTTTTGCTACTCTATACTTGCAGCAAACTATCTTATGAAATATCGAGGTGTTTTTATGAGTTCAAAATGTATAAGAGACACTGTTAATAAAGTAAAAGCAAAATATCAGGAAAGTGATCCGTACCGCCTTGCAGCCGCTATGCATATTATTGTTAAGAAGCTTCCGCTTGGAACTGATCCAAACTGTTGCAAAGGCTTCTGTATGCGGGAATGTCGAAAGACCTGCATCGTCATTAACTGCGACCTGCCGGAAATCATACAGCAGATTATCCTGATCCACGAGATCGGTCACGCACTCCTTCATCAGAAAACCCTTCAGATCAAGTGTTTTCATGATTTTGAATTATTCGATGGAGTATCACAATGTGAATATGAAGCGAATTGCTTTGCCGCTGATTATCTTCTGGAAGATGAAGATGTCCTGGAGATGCTTAACGCTGATATGTCCTTTTTCCAGGCTGCCGCAGAACTGAAAGTTCCACCGGAACTTCTTGATTTCAAATTCCGAATGATGAAACGAAGCGGCGTTCAGATTGTAGATTCTCCGATTACTTCCAACAGTGACTTTTTAAAAGATATCCCTACTTCGGGAATAATAGAAAATTACTAAATATGCTATTTTTGAAAAAGGAGATTTTTGAAAATGATCAACTTAAATAAACATAGAATAGACTTTGGAAAAGGGGATGTAGGCATTGGTGTCATCGGTAACACTACAGATTCCGCACAACTGGCATTTTATAATCAGAGTGCACGTCCCATCCATATACTCAAGAATCCAGATCAGAATCCTGGGTTCGAACCCATGGAATTTAAAGAAGAACCTTTTATCATGAGCTTCTCCAATCCTGAAAGCATTGATGCAGTTATTTCAATTTTACAACGTGCCAAATATATTAATTTCACTTCCAAAAACGAACCGCAAAAAACAGAATAGATGAATGATGTATCTTATAAAGAATGGCTGTCATTTCTCCAATGAGCAGGCAGCCATTTCTCATGTAATTCTTTAATACAAGTCTCCCACATATCCATCTGCTTCCAGATGCATATAGCACTCGTCCACCTTCTCTGATTCCAGAATCCGCAAAACGTGTTCCATACCTGTAGC
>JALFGN010000060.1 GCA_022777285.1 Blautia sp. | reverse complement strand
GTAAGAGAAATGGTAAGAAAAAGCTTTTATGGTTTGCAGATAAGGATAAATCTCTGAATTATAATCCTACTGCAGATGAAATGCTCATTACCGTTCATCGCTGGTTTGCAAATAAGAGCTGTCCTGGAAACTGGCTTTATGCGAGATTAGGGGACGTGGCTGAGAAGGTTACTGCAGCTCTTGGTGGAGGAAGAGCAACTCAGAGTAGCGAAGTGCCAGCAAAAGAATGGTATCGAGTTCGTAAGAGCTGGTCTGAAGCAAAATCACAGATTGGAGCATACCATGTTTTGGAAAATGCCAAAGATATGGTGGATAAGAATGAAGAATATTTTGTGTTTGATGAGGATGGAAACGTGATCTATCCGGAAGAGAATACGAAATGTCCTTTTTTAGTGAGCGTTGATGTGGAAAGACTGAACATTAGAAAAGGTCCTGGAACTGATTATGAGACTACTGGTAAGTATACCGGTAAAGGTGTTTTTACCATTGTAAAAGTACAGGAAGGAAAAGGTTCTGATGGTGGATGGGGACATCTGAAGTCTGGAGCTGGTTGGATTTGCCTTGACTATTGTGATCGTGTGTAAGTAGTAGATAGCCCGTCGGTACATGAAAGTGTATAGGTGGGTTATTTTTTTGACGTTTTCTTGGTTTTTCTCCGATTTTTTCGTCCTCTCTCGGAAAAATGTCCTTGGATATGTAGGAGGAAGTGTCCTCACTACGTTTATGGAGGTGCTTGTTATGATAAACAAGAGACAGGAGCTGCCTTGGTGGCAGAAGTACACATTAACTTTGAATGAAGCATCTGAATATTTTGGAATTGGATACAAAAAGCTGAAAGTTTTTATTCAGGAAAATGCGGATGCAGATTTCATTCTCTGGAATGGTAACCGTGCTCAGATCAAGCGTGAGCGTTTTCAGAAGTATCTGGATGAGAAGATGAATGTAATCTGAAATTTTTTAACAATTTTTTTAGAAATTTGCTATGGAAAATGAGCCCCATTTGTGTTATTGTTTTTATACATAGTCTGATACATACTATGTTTCTATAATTGAATAGTCTCAATGGGGCTCTCCTATTCTGAAAGGAGACGAGATCAGATGAGCGAGAAGAGACGCGACAATAGAAATCGCATTCTTCGCACAGGAGAGTACCAGGAAGCGGACGGAAGATATCGTTACAGATATATAGATGCCAATGGAAAGCGTAAATCAGTATACAGCTGGAGATTGGTAGCTACAGATCATATTCCGGCCGGTAAAAAAGACACATCACCTCTTCGAGAACAGGAGAAGTTAATTAACAGAGATTTGAATGACATGATTGTTCCGGATGGCGGAGGTCTGACAGTCTTGGATTTGGTTGAAAAGTATGTTGCCACCAAGACAGGTGTCAAGAAGACTACCAAGTCTGGTTATGGTACGGTCATCAATTTATTGAGTAAGGATCCATTTGGAAGTAAGCGGATCGATAAAGTGAAATTGTCAGATGCAAAGGCATGGCTGATCAAGCTGCAGCAGGAAGATAAGAAGAGCTTTTCTTCCATCCATTGTATCAGAGGCGTTGTAAGACCAGCGTTTCAGATGGCGGTTGATGATGATATCCTTAGAAAGAATCCGTTCGGATTTCAGCTTGCAACAGTATTGGTAAATGACTCTGTTACTCGCGAGGCGATTACAAGAAAACAGGAAAGAGATTTCCTTGATTTTATCAGAAATGATACGCACTACAAAAAGTATTATGACGGTATGTACATTCTGTTTCATACAGGAATGCGTATTTCGGAGTTCACTGGACTGACAATCCATGATATTGATATGGAGAATAGAACCATCAATATTGATCATCAGCTACAGAAGACCGGGACATCAGTCTACATTGATACGACAAAGACTTATGCCGGTACCAGAGTGATTCCGATGCAGGATGATGTGTTTGAATGCTTTGCACGTATTTTGGCGAACCGCAGACCACCGAAGGTAGAGCCTATGATTGATGGGTATTCCGGATTCCTTTTTTTTGATAAGGATAGAAAGCCGATGGTGGCCATGCACTGGGAGAAGTACTTCCAGCATGCAGTGGATCGTTACAACAGTATTTATCGCGTTCAGCTTCCGAGAATTACACCTCATGTCTGCAGACATACGTACTGTTCTAATATGGCCAAGTCTGGAATGAATCCGAAGGTGCTGCAGTATCTTATGGGTCATTCAGACATCAGTGTCACTCTTAATACTTATACACATCTTAAGCTGGATGATGCGAAAGAAGAGGTAGATAAACTTGCTAAGAAGCAGGCAAAAGCTGAAAAAGAGATGCGTCAGTTGAATATGAAGAGTGACAAGGGTAAGGTAGAGGCGTGGCCTAAATGTAAAGTGGCGGAAAGCTAGGATTTACAAGGGTTTGAACGGGATTGTGGCCTAAGGATTTGGCCTAAATTTTTTTTGATTTTTGGAAATTCAGACATGGAGAGTCGGCAGATATCGGCTGGCCTAAATTTGAAATCGGAGGCCATTTTAGGCCAGATTTTAGGCCAAATGATTTCCGAGACGTGCCAAAATAAGCCATGAAAAGCCGAGAAATGGAAAAATCGCTGATAGAGCAGAAAAGCCCGGAAATGCAGATAAAATAAGGAAAAACCAAGATAATCCGAGATAAGTAAGGAGTTAAAAATATATGATAAGAGTACTTTTCATCTGCCACGGCAATATCTGCCGTTCACCTATGGCAGAATTCATTTTTAAAGACATGGTAAAAAATCAGGGACTGGAGGCCCAGTTTGTAATCGCATCCGCAGCCACCAGCACAGAAGAAATCTGGAATGGCATTGGAAATCCTGTATACCCACCGGCCAGGGAAGAACTGGCCCGTCATGGGATTTCCTGTAAGGGAAAGCGTGCTGTTCAGCTTCAGAAGAAGGATTATGACAAATATGATTATCTTTTGGGGATGGATGATTGGAATATGGGTAATATTCAAAGAATCGTAGGGAAGGATCCGGACAAAAAGATTTTTAAATTACTGGAATTTGCAGGCAGTAACCGAGACATTGCAGATCCATGGTATACCGGTAATTTTTCTGCAACTTATGCGGATATTCTGGAGGGGTGTGAGGGATTCCTCAGGACTTTAAAAGAAGAGAAGAAGATATTCTGACAGAAAGAACCGAAAAAGGGATTGCCCCAGATAAGAAAAGCAATCCCTTTTTCGATGTTCTCTCTTTTTCCTGTTTTATTTTAACAGTTCGAGAAGGCTGGCTTTTGGAACTACACCGATGGATTTATTTGTAATCTGTCCGTTTCGGAAAACGAGAACGGTAGGGATGCTCATGACTTCGTACTGAGCAGCCAGACTCGGTGCTTCGTCTACATTGACTTTTGCGACTTTATAAGTGCCGTTTGCTTCAGAAGATAATTCTTCAATCACCGGTGCAAGCATTTTACAGGGCATACACCATTCAGCCCAAAAGTCCACTAAAACGGGAACGTCTGATTTTAATACTTCTTCTGAAAAATTTTTTTCGTTTAATTGCATTGCCATAATACATTTCTCCTTTTTGTTTTTTAATGATGTGTTTTTTTCAGATAATCCACTGCCTTGGTTCCGGCCAGGGCTCCTTCGTAGACTGCTTTTGCAATCTGGAGCATACCGCCGGTACAGTCCCCTGCGGCAAAGAAACCGGGTAAAGCAGTGCTTGTGTCTGCTTCAATCATAATATGATTTTCCTGAATAATCAATCCCAGTTTTCTTGCAATGTCTGTGCTTCCGGCAGTGCCCAGTGCTACAAACAGTCCGTCAACGGGAAGTTTTCGTCCGTCTTCAAAAGCAATCCATTTCAATACAGTTTCTCCGCCTGCCATGGATAAAGTTCCGGTATCTACAAGAATACTTCCAAGTGCCTCTTTTTCGAAGGTTGGTATCTGTCCATTTGTCAGAATTGTGACTTTTGAAGCCAGAGGTTCCAGAACTTTTGCTTCATGAAGGGCATACTCACCGTTTCCAAGAACGGCAACTGCTTTTCCTCTGTAGAAAAATGCATCGCACACAGCACAGTAGCTGATGCCGCTTCCTTCATATTTTTTGGCTTCTTTTAATGTGAGTTTGTTTCTGCGGGCGCCGGTTGCGAGGATCAGGGCTTTTGCCTGGTACGTGTGAAATGCAGTATTTACAGTATAATTCCCATCGTATGCCACAGAGACCAGTTCTTCCTGGATGATGGGAACCTGCAGAGCACGAAGCTGATCTAAGCCATTTTCGTAGAGCTCTTTACCGGAAATAACTTCCGGCAGACCATAATAATTTTCTATTTTGACTGCTTTTTCCAGTGCACCGGCTCCATTATGGATCACAAGAGGAGTAATTCCTAGGCGGGTTGCATACAGGGCTGCTGAAACCCCGGCAGGACCAGCCCCTGCAATGATTAGTTTCTCCATTTTAAAAAATTTCCTCGCTTTCTTTTCAAAATAAACGTAACAATGATTATTTTAACACAAATATTGTGAAAAGTCACAAAAAAGCTTTGTTAAAATGCAAAAATATGGTAAAATATATGTAAGCAGTGAAACGAAGGGGGTCTTTATATGGATAAGAGCAGGAAGATAGAAGTGTTGAAGAAGAAACTGGATGACAGCAAATATACCGTTGCTTTGTGTGGTTCTGGTATGATGGCAGAATGCGGCTACACAGGCATGAAAATCCCGGAAAAGGCTTACGAAGTAGAACGGATCTATGGAGAATCCCCGGAAGATATTTTTACATCTGTATATTACAATAACAGACCGGCACAGTTTTTTCAATTTTACAGAGAAGAAGTTCTCCAGGGAGATCGGGAACCAAGTGCTTCTTTTTATGCCTTGGCCAATATGGAGCGCCGCGGAAAGCTTCAGTGTATTATTACCGGAAATATGTATGAATATCCACAGAAAGCATCTTGCAGAAACGTGATCAATCTCCATGGAAGTATTTATGAAAATGTTTGTCCGCACTGCGGAAGAAAATATTCGTTGGATTATATAAAAAACAGCTCAAAGGTACCTCTTTGTGAAGCCTGTAGTCGTGTCATACGTCCGCAGGTTGCGTTGTATGGGGAAATGATGGACAGTCAGCTGATGACAAGGGCTACAAAGGAAATTGAAAATGCTGATGTGCTGGTGCTTTTGGGTACAACTTTGGATTCCGAATTGTTTTCAAAATATATTAAATATTTTGAAGGTTCCAATCTGATTATCATTCATAAAGAATATCATCATTCCGATGAAAGAGCGGATCTTTTTATTTTAGATGAACCAAAGAACGTTCTTCCAGAATTAGGATACTGATTGTCATATATGTATAAAACGTACAAAAAAACGTCTCATTTTCAGGAAATGAGGCGTTTTTGTTTTTGGTATTTTTAATAAGAAAACTTTTTTGCACAAAAATAATGACTGAATTTCGTACAAACCATACAATTTAAGGGATAAATGGAAAGAAACAGAAGATTCTTCTGTAAAAATCAACAGTTTTTAAAATAAACAGGGAAAAAGAGAAGAAAAAATAGACGAAAAAAAGTCAAAAAAAGGGAAGAAAAAGTGAAATAGTCAAAAGATTGACAAATTTATTTTTTAGCAGTAATGTTTTCTAAAATAAATTTAAAATATTAGGAAAGGAGTTATGAAATTTCTGAAAATTTAAAAAAGAAAGGGAGGATGTCCTACGAGTATTGCGGAGAAGATTACGGAAGAGCTTAATTGTGAGATCGTTTTTACGATTCCTGTTTTCGGAGGAATACCGGTTGGAGAATCTACGGTAGTCACATGGATCATTATGGCAGCATTGACTCTGCTCTCAATATTACTTGTAAGAAATCTGAAGGTGGAAAATCCAGGAAAAAAACAACTTGCTTTAGAGGCTGGCATTGGCTTTCTTCAGGATTTCTTTGTCGATATTCTTGGAGAGAGAGGAAAGCGTTATGTACCTTATCTGATTACCGTAGCGCTTTATATCGGTGTGGCCAACTTAATCGGACTCCTGGGAATGAAACCGCCTACAAAAGATTTGAATGTGGCGGCAGGGCTTGCGATTATGAGTATCTGCCTGATTGAATATTCCGGTTTCAGACAAAAAGGACTGAAAGGATTTCTTCATAGTTTTGCAGAACCCATGGCCATTGTTACGCCGATTAATATTATGGAAATTTTTATCCGTCCGGTATCGCTTTGTATGCGATTATTCGGAAATGTAATCGGTGCTTTTGTAGTAATGGAATTGATAAAAATGATTTTACCGGTTGTTTTGCCGATTCCATTCAGTTTTTATTTTGATATTTTTGACGGTCTGATTCAGGCCTATGTATTTGTTTTCTTAACATCACTCTTTATCAAAGAACAGATTGAAGAGTGAGAAAAATAATTTTTATTCTAAAAGCAGAAAAGGAGAAATGACATATGTTAACAGCAATTGGTGCAGCTATCGCAGTATTAACAGGTTTAGGAGCAGGAATCGGTATTGGTATGGCAACTTCAAAAGCAGTAGAAGCAATCGCACGTCAGCCGGAAGCAGAAGGTAAGATCAGTAAGGCATTATTACTTGGTTGTGCACTTGCAGAGGCAACTGCAATTTATGGCTTTGTTATTGGTTTGTTAATCTTATTCGTGAAATAAGGAAGGCAGGTGAAGACAGGTGCTGAAGTTAGGCTGGGACCTTCTCTGGACCATAATTAACCTGATTGTTCTTTATCTCTTGATGAAAAAATTTCTGATCGGCCCGATTACAGGAATCATGGAAAAACGTAAGGCACTCATCGCAAAGCAGTTTGAAGATGCCCAGGCGGTACAGACGCAGGCAGAGGAATTAAAAACAAAGTATGAAGCTGCGATCAGCGGAGCAAAAGAAGAATCGGTTCAGATTCTTGCAGATGCCCGTACCGATGCAAGAAGCATCAGTGAACATACTTTAAAGGATGCCAATGAAAAGGCAGCACGTATCATTGAAAATGCCCGTACAATGGCAGAACAGGAAAAAGAAAAAGCGCTGTCCGGCGCCAAAAGTGAAATTGCTGTACTGGCTATGGAAGCAGCCAGAAAAATGCTGAGTCAGGGAAGCTGTGAGACAGGAAACCATATGCTGTACGACCAGTTTTTAGCAGAAGCAGGTGATGCAGATGACAGAAAGTAATTATGAAAAAGTACTTTATGAATTAAAAATATCACCGGAAACAGCAGCAGATACAGCGGTTATGCTGGAGTCTATACCCGAGATTTTGCAGGTACTGACAAACCCGATTGTATCGCAGGAAGAAAAGCATAAGGTGATCGACCGGATTTTTCCGGAAGAACTGCGCAATTTCATGAAAGTCCTGTGTCGTTATCAGAAGGCACAGAACGCAAAGGAGATTTTTAAGAAATATCAGGAATATTATAATGAGCAGCAAAACATTTTAAATGCAGAGTTATTTTATGTGATTCCTCCAAAAGAAGAACAGTTGAATGGAATCCGGAAATATCTCTGTGACAGATATCATACAGCGGATGCTGTAGTGAAACTGAGAGAAAAGAAAGATCTCATCGGCGGATTTCTGATCCGCACAGGAGATGAAGAAATCGATTACAGCCTGAAAGGCAGAATCGATGCATTACAACAAAAATTAACCTGGAGGTGAACGGCTTGAGTTCAATCAATTCAGAAGAAATAATTTCCATTCTGAAAGAAGAAATCGAAAATTTCCACGTGGCAGCCGATGTTCGCGAAGTGGGAAATGTAATCTGGGTTGGGGACGGAATTGCAACTGTTTACGGCATAGACCATGCAATGTATGGAGAAATCGTCACATTTGAAAATGGCATCAAAGGTATGGTGCAGGATATTAAGAGAAATGAAATTGGTATCATAATTTTTGGAAAAGATACCGGTATCAAAGAAGGAACAAAAGTAATCCGTACAAAGAAAAGAGCTGGTATTCCTGTAAGTGAAAATTACATAGGAAGAATCGTAGATGCTCTTGGTGCACCCATTGATGGAAAAGGACCGATCGAAGCTTCGGAGTATCGACCCATTGAACAGGAAGCACCTGGTATTATTGACCGTAAATCTGTTTCCGTACCAATGGAAACCGGAATACTGGCCATTGACTCCATGTTCCCGATTGGACGTGGCCAGCGTGAATTGATTATCGGTGACAGACAGACTGGGAAAACATCGATTGCCATTGATACAATATTGAACCAGAAAGGAAAAGATGTCATCTGTATTTATGTAGCCATCGGACAGAAGGCATCTACGGTGGCAAAGCTTGCGGGAACACTGGAAAAATATGGCGCTATGGAATATACCACGATCTTTGCCGCTACGGCAAGTGACTGTGCACCTTTACAATATATTGCACCTTATGCAGGAACTGCGCTTGCAGAGTATTTTATGTATCAGGGAAAAGATGTTCTGATCGTATATGATGACTTGTCAAAACATGCAGTTGCCTATCGTGCATTATCCCTGCTTCTGGAACGCTCACCGGGTCGTGAAGCATATCCTGGTGATGTATTCTATCTTCATTCCAGATTGTTGGAACGTTCCAGCCGTCTGAGTGACGAAGCGGGCGGTGGTTCTATCACAGCGCTTCCGATTATTGAAACGCAGGCAGGAGATGTATCTGCATACATTCCTACCAACGTAATTTCTATCACAGACGGACAGATTTTCCTGGAAAGTGATTTGTTCTTTGCAGGCAACCGTCCGGCAGTCAATGTAGGTCTGTCGGTATCCCGTGTAGGCGGCGCTGCCCAGACAAAGGCTATGAAAAAAGCAAGCGGAAGTCTGCGTATCGATCTTGCACAGTATCGGGAAATGGAAGTATTCACACAGTTTGCTTCTGATCTGGATGAAGCGACAAAAGAGCAGCTGGCTTATGGAAAATCCTTGATGGAACTGTTGAAACAGCCTCTTTGCAGGCCACTTTCCAATCATGAACAGGTGATTACTTTATGGACTGCGACACATAAGCTTATGCTGGACGTAGAATTGAAAAACATCAAAGCATTCCAGATGGATATGTTGGAATATTTTGACAGAAATTATCCGGAAATCGGAAAAGAAATAGAAGAAAAGAAAGTTCTTTCTGAAGAACTTGGACAGAGAATCCTTGAAGTGGCAGAGGAATTCAAGAGCAAGAGCAGGTGATCATATGGCAAATGCAAAAGAGATACAGAGTCGTATAAAGAGTATTCAGGATACCATGAAAATCACAAATGCCATGTATATGATCTCTTCTTCCAAGATGAAAAGAGCCAAAAAGATACTGGCAGATACAGAACCTTACTTTTATGGGATTCAGTCTGCAATCAGCCGCGTACTTCGTCATATGCCGGATATGGAACACAAATATTTTGACAATCGGGAAAATATCCCATCTGCCGAACGGAAAAAAGGTTATATTGTCGTGTCTGCAGATAAAGGGCTGGCAGGTGCTTATAATCATAATGTATTTAGAATTGCAGAAGAATGTCTGAAAAAGGATACCCATGCACAGCTTTTTGTACTTGGAGAAGTGGGACGTCAGTATTTTGCCAAAAAGAATATGGATGTGGATATGAATTTCCGCTTTACAGTGCAGAAACCAACCATGCACAGAGCCCGGGTGATTTCCGAAGAAATGATCAACCGGTATCTGAAAAAAGAGCTGGATGAAGTGTATATTATTTACACCCGCATGGTAAATGCGGTAAGTATGGAGGCAGAAATGGATCAGCTGCTTCCTCTGAAAAGAAACACGTTCCACACATCCGCTCAGCTGATCATGGATATCCATCAGGAGGAAATCGAGATGGTTCCTTCAGCAGAAGAGATTTTGAATCATATCGTTCCAAACTATCTGCACGGGTTTATTTATGGCTGTCTTGTAGAGTCCTATGCGAGCGAACATAATTCCCGAATGATGGCTATGGATGCAGCTACAAGCAGTGCAAAAGAAATGCTGAAGGAGTTATCGATTCAATACAATCGTGTGCGTCAGGCCGCCATTACCCAGGAAATTACGGAGGTAATCGGAGGTGCCAAGGCACAGAAGAATAAAGGATAAATAGATAGGCAGGAAGGAGGTTTCCTCATGGAAAAAGGAAAAATCGTACAGGTAATGGGACCTGTAGTTGACGTAGAATTTGAAAACCATAACCTTCCATCGATCAAAGACGCGCTGACCGTTGAAAATGGCGGAAAAAAACTGGTCATGGAGGTGGCACAGCACATTGGAAATAACACTGTACGCTGTATTATGCTTGCTGCCAGTGACGGTCTTCATAAAGATATGGAAGTTACAGCCACCGGTGCCGGAATATCCGTACCGGTTGGAAAAGAGACACTGGGACGTCTTTTTAATGTTCTTGGAGAAACTATTGATAATGGAAAACAGTTGGATGATGTGGAGCATTGGGTTATTCACAGAGACCCTCCGAGCTTTGAAGAGCAGAGTCCTGTTGTGGAGATTCTGGAAACCGGTATTAAAGTAATTGATTTGCTGGCTCCTTATGCAAAGGGTGGTAAAATCGGTCTGTTCGGTGGTGCCGGTGTTGGAAAAACGGTATTGATTCAGGAACTGATCAGTAATATTGCTACCGAACATGGTGGATATTCCATTTTCACCGGTGTAGGAGAACGTTCCCGTGAAGGAAATGATTTGTGGTCAGAAATGAAAGAATCCGGTGTTCTGGAAAAAACAGCTCTTGTATTCGGACAGATGAATGAGCCCCCGGGATCTCGTATGCGTGTTGCAGAAACCGGACTGACGATGGCGGAATATTTCCGGGATCAGGAACATCAGAACGTCCTTTTATTTATTGATAATATTTTCCGATTTACACAAGCTGGTTCTGAAGTTTCTGCACTTCTTGGACGTATGCCTTCTGCAGTTGGATACCAGCCCACCCTTGCAACGGAGATGGGGGAACTGCAGGAACGAATCGCTTCTACAAAGAATGGTTCGGTAACCAGTGTACAGGCGGTCTATGTTCCGGCGGATGACTTGACAGACCCGGCACCTGCAACGACATTTGCGCATCTGGATGCCACAACCGTATTGTCAAGAAAGATTGTAGAACAGGGAATTTATCCGGCTGTAGACCCGCTGGAATCCAATTCCCGAATCCTCGAGGCGGATGTTGTCGGGGAAGAACATTATGAAGTGGCAAGAAAGGTACAGCAATATCTGCAGAAATACAAAGAACTGCAGGATATTATTGCAATCCTTGGTATGGAGGAATTATCTGACGAAGACAAAAAAGTTGTTGCCCGTGCCAGAAAAATACAGAAATTCCTCTCTCAGCCGTTCCATGTGGCAGAAGTATTTACCGGCATTCCGGGAAAATATGTGCCTCTGAAAGAAACCGTCCGTGGATTTAAAATGATCGTCGAAGGGGAAGTGGACGACTGCCCGGAAAGTGCATTTTTCAATGCAGGAACCATTGATGAAGTACTGGAAAGAGCAAAAGCTGAACAGTAGAGGTACGGAGTATGAAAACATTCGGACTGAATATTATAGCAAGCGACAAAGAATTTTATCGCGGAAGAGGCATCAATATCATTCTTCCTGCACGAGACGGAGAATTTTCCATTATGGCACATCATGCAGATATGATGATTTCTGTTGTTCCGGGAGAAATGCGGTTTCAGACAGAAGATGAACAATGGCATATGGCTGTTGTGGGAAATGGTTTTGCACAGATTATCAACAACCGTGTGACCGTTCTTGCTGACAGCATCGAAAAACCGGAAAACATTGATGTAAAGCGCGCACAGGAAGCGATGGAACGTGCACAGGAACAGCTTCGGCAGAAACAAAGTATGCAGGAATATTATATTTCCAAAGCTTCTATGGCAAGAGCGATGGCAAGAATGAAAGCCAATAAAAAGCATGAAATTTGATGAAAGTTGTGAAATGTTCTAAAAGCATGGACAGAAAAAGAAGACTGCTTCTTTGAATTCTGTCCATGCTGTGGTGTATGCAGTGAACCTTGACAGTTATGCAGTGTGTCGACAAAATCTTTCTTTCAGGCAAAACCTTGATTGTTATAGCTTTCAGTTATGATTTGCATACTAATTAGTTATAACGTTCTAAATCCATTGACAAAAAAATAAATAGTTGATAGAATTACAAGAAAAGTTAAGCTGCTTTGATAAAAACAGGGCAGTATAGGAGAGGGTGCTGTATGAACAAAAGGATTTTATCAATTCTGGTAGAAAATACGGCTGGTGTCTTAAGCCGGGTTTCCGGTCTGTTCAGCCGAAGAGGATATAATATTGACAGCCTTTCTGTAGGTATTACAACTGATCCGAATTATTCACGTATGACAGTTGTATGCCGCGGGGATGAACTGATTCTTGAACAGATTACCAAACAGGTAGAAAAACTGGAAGATGTACTCACTGTCAAAGTCCTGAAAGACGGACAGAGTGTTAACCGTGAATTGATTCTTGTGAAAGTTCGCGTAGAGCCGGAACAGAGACCTGGAATCTCTTCGATTGTAGATATTTTCCGGGCAAACATTATTGATGTTGGAAAAGAGTCGATGATTATCGAGCTTACAGGTACAAAATCGAAATTGGAAGCTTTCATTGACCTGTTGGAGGGCTATGAGATTCTGGAGCTTGCAAGGACAGGTATTACCGGTCTTTCCAGAGGGATTGATGATGTCTTCTATCTGGAAGAAGACGAAGATTAATAATTACATAGTTAGCTGGAGAATGATTTTTTTATTCCCTAACATAAAACAAAACTTAGGAGGAAACTAAAAATGGCAGTAAAAATTTATTATCAGGAAGATTGTAATTTATCTTTATTAGAAGGAAAAAAAGTTGCAATTATCGGCTACGGCAGCCAGGGACATGCACATGCACTGAACCTGAAAGAATCTGGCGTAGATGTTATCGTTGGTCTGTATGAAGGAAGTAAATCCTGGGCAAAAGCAGAAGCACAGGGATTAACTGTTTACACAGCAGCAGAAGCTGCAAAACAGGCAGATATCATCATGATTCTGATCAACGATGAAAAACAGGCTGCAATGTACAAAAAAGACGTTGAACCAAACCTGGAAGAAGGCAACATGTTAATGTTCGCTCATGGTTTTGCAATTCACTTTGGACAGATCAAACCACCTGCAAATGTAGACGTTACCATGATCGCACCAAAAGGACCTGGTCATACAGTAAGAAGTGAATATCAGGCTGGTAAAGGGGTTCCTTGTCTGGTTGCTGTACAGCAGGATTATACAGGAAAAGCAAAAGACAAAGCTCTGGCATATGCGGCAGGTATCGGCGGAGCAAGAGCTGGTGTTCTGGAAACTACTTTCAAAGTTGAAACAGAAACGGACCTGTTCGGTGAGCAGGCTGTACTGTGCGGCGGTGTTACTGCGTTAATGAAAGCCGGATTTGAAACTCTGGTTGAAGCTGGATATGCTCCGGAAAATGCTTACTTTGAATGTATCCATGAAATGAAACTGATCGTAGACCTGATTTACGAAAGCGGATTCCAGGGAATGCGTTATTCCATCTCCAACACAGCAGAATATGGTGATTACATCACAGGTCCGAAGATTGTTACAGAGGAAACAAAGAAAGCAATGAAGAAAATCCTGTCAGACATTCAGGATGGTACCTTTGCAAAAGACTGGATTTCTGAAAACCAGACAGGATGCATGCACTTTGGTGCTATGAGAAAAAGAGAAGCTTCTCATCAGTTAGAAGAAGTTGGTGCAGAACTGCGTAAACTGTACAGCTGGAATGATACAAACAAACTGATTGAAAACTAAAATTGGAAATGATAAAGAAAGCGGCTTAAAAGCCGCTTTCTTTATGAAAATCCTTAGTTTTTCTTTAGGGAATATTCGGTTTTGCTGTTGTAAAAATTGATAAAATCCCGGACAGCCGTCGTCTGTTGAAGATTATCGAGATATGCGAACCCAATGTTTCGTTTATGGATTGGAAAAGGAAGGGGAATCTCCACAAGGGCGCCTTCCTGGAGTTCTTTTTCTATAAACTGACGGATCACACAGGCAACACCAAGACCGATTTTTGCGAATTCAATCAGAAGATCCATAGTGGAGATTTCCAGAAGATTATTGGTTTCAATGTGATGAACAGCCAGATAATCATCAATATACTGGCGGGTCATATTTTCTTTGTCCAGTAACATAAGGGTAGCTGTGTGAAAAATGTCATTTTTACGTCCGGTACGCATAGACAGATTTTCCAGATAGGTTTTCGTACTGACAAAAATATCTTCGATTTCACCCAGATTATCAAAGTGGATATGATGCAAACGTTCCGGTTCTCCAATCAGCCCCACATCGATTTTATTTTCTTTCAGGAGTTGTAAAGTGTGATTGGTAGACTGGCATTCGATGGTGATCCGGATATGTGGATGTAATTTGATAAATTCCTGAAGATAGGGGAGAAGCATATATTTACAGAGTGTGGTACTGACACCGATATGCAGATGACCAATTCCGAGTTCGTTGATTTTCTTGATTCGTGATTCGCCGGTCTGAAGGGCATAGAACGCTTTTTGTACGTAGTCATATAGAATCTCCCCTTCTTCGGTAAGCTGTACGCCTCTGGAATTTCTGGAGAAAAGGGTGACATCCAGGTTCTGTTCCAGTTTACGGATGGATTTGCTGATTGCAGGCTGGCTGATAAAAAGCTGCTCTGCAGCTTTTGAGATATTTCCTGCATTGGCAACGGTATAGAAGACGCGATATAAAGATAAATTCTGTTCCATATTAAGATCTCCATTCTATTTTATAAACATAGGTTATGCCTGATATATTTTATATGTATTTCTATTATAACAAAACATATGCTAGAATAGCAATAGACAAAACGAAAAGGAGGAATACCCATGGGAATGACAATGACACAGAAGATTCTTGCAGCAGCAGCAGGCCTTGACAAAGTAGAAGCTGGTCAGCTGATTGAAGCAGATCTGGATCTGGTTTTGGGTAATGATATTACATCTCCTGTTGCAATTCATGAGATGGACAAAATGACAGTAAAAAATGTATTTGATAAAGATAAAATTGCATTGGTAATGGATCACTTTATTCCTAATAAAGATATCAAATCCGCAGAGCATTGTAAATGTGTGCGTGAATTTGCCTGCAAGCATGATATCACCAATTATTTCGATGTAGGACAGATGGGAATTGAACATGCACTGCTTCCGGAAAAAGGTCTGACGGTAGCCGGTGATGTGGTAATCGGTGCGGATTCTCATACTTGTACATACGGAGCACTGGGTGCGTTCTCTACTGGTGTTGGAAGTACAGATATGGCAGCAGGAATGGCGACTGGTAAGGCATGGTTTAAAGTACCTTCTGCAATTAAATTTAATATTATCGGAAAACCGTCTAAATGGGTAAGCGGAAAAGATGTGATTCTGCACATTATCGGCATGATCGGTGTAGATGGTGCCCGTTATAAATCTATGGAATTTACAGGAGAAGGCATCAAAAATCTCACAATGGATGACCGCTTTACCATTGCAAATATGGCAATTGAAGCCGGTGGAAAGAACGGAATCTTCCCGGTAGATGAACTGACAGAAGCTTATATGAAAGAACATTCCAAACGTTCTTATAAAATCTATGAAGCAGATGAAGATGCTGTCTACGATGAAGAATATACCATTGATTTAAGTGCATTGAAACCGACAATCGCTTTCCCGCATCTGCCGGAAAACACAAAGACCATGGATGAGATCACGGAAGATGTTGTGGTAGATCAGGCAGTTATCGGTTCCTGTACAAACGGAAGAATCGACGATCTGCGTTGTGCAGCAGAGATACTGAAAGGACGTAAAGTGAAAAAAGGCGTTCGTTGTATTATCATTCCTGCAACACAGAGCATCTATCTGCAGGCGATGGAAGAGGGACTCCTGAAAATCTTTATTGAAGCAGGAGCTGTTGTCAGCACTCCGACTTGTGGTCCTTGCCTTGGTGGTTACATGGGTATCCTTGCAGAAGGAGAACGTTGTATTTCCACTACAAACAGAAACTTTGTAGGACGTATGGGCCATGTGGATTCTGAAGTCTATCTGGCAAGCCCGGCAGTTGCAGCAGCAAGTGCAGTAACAGGAAAAATATCCGTACCGGAAGAACTTGGATTATAGGAGGAATGCAGACATGAAAGCAAACGGAACAGTATTTAAATATGGCGATAATGTAGATACCGACGTTATCATTCCTGCAAGATACCTGAATTCATCAGATCCTGCAGAACTTGCACAGCATTGCATGGAAGATATTGATAAAGAATTTGTCAACAATGTCACAAAGGGAGACATTATCGTTGCAAATAAGAACTTTGGCTGTGGTTCTTCCAGAGAACATGCACCGATCGCAATCAAGGCAGCTGGTGTCAGCTGTGTAATCGCAGAAACATTTGCCCGCATTTTCTACAGAAATGCAATCAACATCGGATTGCCAATCATCGAATGTCCGGAAGCTGCAAAGGCAATTGAAGCAGGAGATGAAGTGGAAGTGGATTTTGACAGTGGTATCATTACCGATAAAACAAAAGGAACTTCTTTCCAGGGCCAGGCTTTTCCTGAATTTATGCAGAAAATCATCAAAGCAGAAGGTCTGATCAACTACATTAATGCAAAATAAGAAAAAATCATAAAGAATCAGAAATCATAAAAAAGAAGATTTCAAGAAAACTCGTATGCCCCAAAGGACGGAGGTTTTTGAAACCTTCTTTTTTTACATAGGAATACAACAAAAAGCCTGTCTGATTGTATTTGAAAGCACAAAAAGGAAGATGCATAACCGTCTGTTCTATATACAGAAGCCCTGGAATACATTTGGAGAAGAAATCACAGAACAGTTGATTTTCCAGATGGCAGATGTAATGGAAGAAGAGGGGTATAAGGAAGCAGGGTATGAATATGTTGTAATTGATGACTGCTGGGCAATGAAAGAAAGAGATTCAAAAGGGAATCTTGTACCGGATCCGGAAAAATTTCCAAATGGAATGAAAGCAGTTGCGGATTATGTACATAAGAAAGGATTGAAATTCGGTATTTATTCCTGTGCCGGAGTGCTTACCTGTGCCGGCTATCCATCCAGTTATGATCACGAATTTCAGGATGCAGCTTTATTTGCAGAATGGGGCGTTGATTTTCTGAAATATGATTTCTGTAATTTTCCACAGCATGCAGACTGTATAAAACGTTATCATATGATGAGCATGGCATTGAAAGCAACAGGAAGAGATATTCTGTTTTCTGCCTGTAATTGGGGAAGACATGACTCCTGGAATTGGATGCGCTCCATAGGTGCGCATATGTACCGGTCAACAGGGGATATTTATGATAATTTCCGCTCGTTTACAGGAATTTTCAAATCTCAGCTGGAACATTTATCTCAATCAGCGCCGTATTGCTACAATGATATGGATATGCTGACTGTAGGAATGTACAACAAAGGGAATGTTGCGATAGGAAAAACCTGTACAGATAATGAACTCAAACTTCCCACATTAAAAATGGGCTTCGCACCTTGAAAAATCAATACTTTAACCCACAAAATAGCAATCATGCCGCACTTTGCCCGTATTTTAATGCTTCCTGCATATATTTTGGCAGTCTCTGAATAAAGCTGGCAGTAAACTTCTCCAGCTCCTGTTCTGTGATATGGAAGTATTCCATAACTGAATCCATAAGGGCATTCATGATGATCTGCATCGACTGACTGAATGTAATATCATCCAGTTCGTCCATCAGACAGAAAAACAGCTCACAGAGCGTTTTGTCATCGGTATTCCTTCTTTGGGCAACCGAAAGCATCATATACCGTGTAAATACAATTGCTGTATGGGCATTCAATGCATCATAAGAAGTGCTGCGGCACTCTTTTACCAGCCGGAGATAGGATTTGCAGGATTTGAAAAATACCTCTATATCCCACCGTTTTCCATAAGTACGGATGATTTCTTCTTCTGATAAAGAAGTATCTGTACAGAGGATTGCCAGCCAGTCCTTCTTCTTGCTTTTATTGCGGACGCAGACGATTTTGGCAGGGATTTCTTCTTCACCAACAGTTACATTTATAGAAAGAAGATTTTTAGAGCGTCCCCGGCGTTTACGGTTTTTGCTGTAAATTTCTTTGATGTTAAAGCGTCCATCCTGATATCCGTACTTTATCTTGCTGCTCTTTTTGACCATGGCAATCGTGTCCAGACCATGCTCCTGTTTTAATGCGGCAACCACTTTAGGGGATGAAAACCAGCTGTCAAACAGCACATATTTTGCTGATAATCCTGACTTTTGTGCCATGTGGATCAGTTCCAGCATAACCTCTGTTGCTTTACGGCGTGACTGTCTCCTGCGTTTTCCGGCAAGGGAACGACCATCATAGGAAGAAGCTTCGCAAAGCAGATTTTTATCTTCTGCAGCAGAAAGCAGACAGTGGTTAACCGGAACAAAGGAGTTTCCATCTGACCATCCAAGTGTCAGCATCCGGTATCCCCGCTTATATTTCATGGAACAATGGTCAAATACTCTTGCAAGAAGCTCTGTTTTACAGGAACGGGAACGGTCAAACAGACTATCATCAATAATGAAGACATCTTTCCGGTTATCAGATGTCAATGGTTTCATAAAGTTATTTATGATTCTTGCAGAAAGCAGTGTGGTAAAACGCTGCCAGTTGGTTTTCGTATTGTTAAGGAAACGGTAAACTGTATTTTTGCAGAAGCCGCCTTCAAATACACCTGTCTTTCTCTGCATATACATGCTTCTGTCAGAGAAAATGAGACAAAACAGGTAACGGAAGATGTCCATCACAGGGATTCCTTTCATTTTTCCGGCATTGCACTGAAAAAGGAGCTTTCCGACTTGGAATTCCTTCAAAAATTTTGTGGAAGAATCAAAAATCTCATTTCCGTTTTCTGTTTTATGTGGTATACTTGACATGGCATAAATCTCCTTGCTGTGTGATTGTATTTCGTAACTCAATTATACCACATGCAAGTGATTTATGCCTTATTTTATGTGTTAAAGTATTGATTTTTCAGGGTTCATCACACCAAATGGTGTGGGAAGTTTGAGTTATTAATAAAAGATAACGATTGTATAAAATGCTGTTTATTGTGTCAGGCATCGAACGTCCAATTTATGATGTTCCGAATGGCTTTACAGGCTATCTTCTGCTTCTTTTCGACTCTCCCTCGGAGCTGCTCATAGACGGAAGACTAATGCGGACAGCCGCCAATTCTGCTATTCTGTATACACCAGGAAGCAGGATTTATTACCGTGCTGCCGGTGAAGAATACCGGAATGACTGGATTCGTTTTCGTTCCGATCACTCCTTCGTGAAGCTGTTTCCGTTAACAAACACCCCATTTCCCGTAACAGATCCGGAATACTGTCATCAGCTTTTTAAATTACTAACCTGGGAGTCCGCCTTTTTCTCCTCTGAAAGCGAATCAAACATTACTCACCTGCTGCGGGTTCTGTTCTCCAAATTAAGAGAAGGAATCCAGAATGAGTCCCCGGGTATTCACGATCATGAGCTGGTTGCATTGCATAAGATGATCTACAATAATCCTCAGCTTCCATGGAATATAAACATGATGGCTGCGAAGCTTCACTTAAGTCCCAGTCATCTTCAGACTCTCTATCACCGCCAATTTGGCTCCTCCTGCATGGACAATGTCATCGAAGGACGTCTGCGCCGTGCACAGGATTTATTAGAGTACAGCGAATACTCCATCCGCGACATTTCCGAGCAATGTGGTTATAATAATGTAGAGCATTTCTGCAGACAGTTCCGTCAGCGTAACGGCTGTACCCCTGGACAATACCGGAAAAATGCATCAGCGGGAAGCAACAAAAGACTTCTCACCCACAATACCCTGGGAGGAAGGGAGTTTGAGAAGATTAATCGGAATCATCCGATTGCGGAATCTTTTCCGGTTCTGTGACGTCTTGATACCGGACATATCGGGATGAATAAATTCTTCTTTTTCTTCTTTTTCCCTTTGCAAATCCCCCCATTTTCCTGTATGATAGAGATAGATTAACAGTAAGGAGGCATACAGTTATGTTGCAAATTAAAAATCCGGTTTTGCCGGGATTTAATGCAGATCCATCTATTATCCGTGTGGATGATACATATTACATTGCGAACTCTACGTTTGAGTGGTTTCCGGGAGTTCGTCTGCACGAGTCAAAAGATTTAGTACATTGGAATCTTCTTCCATCCGCATTGTCCACTACGACATTGCTTGATATGAAAGGAAATCCGTCATCGGGAGGTATCTGGGCGCCGGATCTTTCCTATGCAGATGGAAAATTCTGGCTGATTTATACGGATGTAAAAGTAACCGAAGGACCGTTCAAAGATATGATCAATTATCTGACGACGGCAGAAGATATCCGCGGACCATGGTCGGATCCGATCCGTATCAATGGTGTGGGATTTGACGCATCGTTGTTCCATGATGATGACGGACGCAAATACCTTGTTCAGCAGACATGGGATCATCGCGAATACCACCATGCTTTTGACGGTATTACAGTGACAGAATTTGACACAGAGACAATGAAATTAAAACCGGAGACAGCACGTACGATCTACGCCGGAACGGACGTTAAACTGGTTGAGGGACCACATTTGTATAAGATCAACGGATATTATTATCTGTTTGCTGCACAGGGTGGAACCGTTTGGACACATCAGGAAGTAGTAGCTCGTTCAAAGACGTTAGATGCGTTGAGTTTTGAGACAGAGCCTGGCGATCCGTTTATTACAAACTTTGATACGCCGGAACTTGAGATCCAGAAGCAGGGACATGGTGCTCTCGTAGAGACCCCCGGCGGTGAGTGGTATTATGCAAGTTTGTGTGGAAGACCGTGGCACCACGAAAATGAAAGTTCGATCGACCCACGCGGCTGGTGTCCGCTTGGCCGTGAGACGGCAATTCAGAAAGTATACTGGGATGAAGAAGGCTGGCCTCGTATCGAGGGCGGACATGGCGGAAAAGTGCTTGTGGATGCGCCGAAAGATGCAATCTTGACAGAAGCACCTGCAGATCATTCGATGCATGATGAATTTGACACACCAAAACTTCATGATGAGTGGAATACCCTCCGCGTACCATTTACCGAGGAAATGGGTACGACAGGGGATGGCAGGCTGACATTGGTCGGAAAAGGATCCCTCAGCAATAAGCATGAGCTTTCGTTGGTGGCAAAACGCTGGCAGGCATTTAACTTTGATGCCGAAGTGAAAGTAAAATTTGATCCGTTCAACTATCAGCAGATGGCTGGATTGACAAATTTTTACAATGATAAGCACTGGTCATTCGCTTTCGTTACGTGGAACGAGAAAAATGGCCGCGTGATCGAAGTGGCAGAGTGCAATCGTGGCGGATATCGTTCGTTCCTTCGCGACGATGCGATTCCGGTACCGGATGATGTTGAATTTGTATGGCTTCGCACAAAAGTAAGAAAGCAGTCTTACAGCTACGAGTATTCCTTTGACGGAAAGAACTATACAGAGATTCCGGGCACACTGGATGCCGCTGTATTGTCCGATGATTACGTACTCCAGTCATACGGTGGATTCTTCACCGGAGCATTTGTCGGCATGGCATGCGTGGACTACTCCGGATACGATCAGACAGCAGAATTCCGCAGTTTTGACTATAAAGAACTGGATTAATCAATAGCAAGAGCCTTTTTAAACCAGGCTCAATCAGATGGCTGGCGATGCCGCAGAGGATTCCGGGAAAAAGGACGAAAAGTCCGGGAACCAGGAAGACGATGAGGCAGGCGCCGGCCATTGTAAATAATAAGATGACCGTTTCTTTGATGCACATTGGTGCCTGACACAATAAGCAAA
>JALFGN010000045.1 GCA_022777285.1 Blautia sp. | reverse complement strand
GAAATGACCGGATTTGCAGATATTCTGGTAATCGAATAATATCTATACAGAAAAAGCAAAAAAACTGTCACACTTACAGCTTTTCAGCGGTTTGTGTGACAGTTTTTTTAATTAAAACTCAAATTTCTTTTCAAAATAAGCCTTCAGATCTTCGATTTTAATTCTTTCCTGTTCCATGGTATCACGGTCACGTACTGTAACAGCTCCGTCATTTTCTGATTCAAAATCGTAAGTAACACAGAATGGTGTTCCGATTTCATCCTGACGACGATAACGTTTACCGATGTTTCCTCTGTCATCAAATTCACAGTTATACAGTTTTGAAAGTTCTCCAAATACCTTCAGAGCGCCCTCGTTCAGTTTCTTTGACAACGGAAGTACACCGATTTTTACCGGTGCCAGGGCCGGATGGAAATGAAGAACCGTACGTACATCCTTCTTTTCCGCATCCAGAACTTCTTCATCGTAAGCGCTGCACAGAAATGCCAGTACCATACGGTCTGCTCCAAGGGAAGGTTCAATTACATAAGGAATATATTTTTCGTTTGTTTCATCATCAAAATAAGTCATATCCTGACCGGATACATTCTGATGCTGTGTCAGGTCATAATCGGTTCTGTCTGCAATTCCCCACAGTTCACCCCATCCAAACGGGAAGAGGAATTCCACATCTGTAGTCGCTTTGCTGTAGAAACTCAGTTCTTCCTGATCATGATCGCGATAACGTACCTCTTCATCCTTCAAGCCAAGACTATACAGCCAGTCAAGGCAGAACTGTTTCCAGTATGCAAACCATTCCAGGTCTGTATCCGGTTTACAGAAGAATTCCAGTTCCATCTGCTCAAACTCACGTGTACGGAAAGTAAAGTTCCCTGGTGTGATTTCATTACGGAAAGATTTACCAATCTGTCCGATACCAAATGGAAGTTTCTTTCTTGATGTTCTCTGCACATTCTTAAAATTAACAAAAATACCCTGTGCTGTTTCCGGTCTCAGATATACTGTGTTTTTTGCATCTTCTGTAACACCCTGGAAAGTTTTGAACATCAAATTAAACTGACGGATATCTGTGAAATTATGTTTTCCGCAGGTAGGACATGGAATCTGGTGTTCTTCAATAAAGGCTTTCATCTGTTCCTGTGTCCATGCATCTACACTGCCTTCCAGTGCAATTCCATTCTCTGCACAGAAATCTTCGATGATCTTATCTGCACGAAAACGTTCATGGCACTCTTTACAATCCATCAGAGGATCCGAAAATCCGCCAAGATGTCCAGATGCGACCCATGTCTGCGGATTCATCAGGATGGCACAATCTACTCCTACATTAAACGGGCTTTCCTGAATAAATTTTTTCCACCACGCTTTTTTTACGTTATTTTTTAATTCAACTCCAAGGTTACCGTAATCCCATGTATTGGCAAGACCGCCGTAGATTTCTGAACCTGGATATACAAATCCTCTGGATTTGGCAAGCGCCACTATTTTTTCCATTGTTTTTTCCATTGTAATAATCTCCTTGACTTTCGTCTGTTTTTTCCTGTTATTATAACCGCAAATCTGTTTCTTGTAAAGCGTTATTGCTCCGGTTCCACCACTTCCAGGATCTGCAGGCTCTTTAATGGTCTGTCTATGTATTTTCCCAGATAGAGTTTCATAACTTTCTCAAGGGTGTGAAGGACCTGTGGACTGACTGTAAAAGAATACAGTTTTTCCACCCCTGCTGTTATAATATACTGTATGGTATAGAGTGTGGATGTATCCATACGGATACCTGTTTTATGATTTTTCTCTCCGCATTTCTCACACAACATACCGGAGTGTTCTGCTGAAAACCATACCAGTCTCTCTTCTTTCCGGCATTGCATACAGGAAAACATATTGGGATATTCTCCGTTAATCACCATAGTACGCAATTCAAAGATACACCGGATCAAATGATTGTCAAGTTTTCCTCTGACCAATGTTTTCATAGTAATATACAGCAGATTCAGCATATCTTTCTCATCCGTATATTCCTGTGCAAAAAAATCTGCAAGTTCCAGAAAATAAAATCCATAATAAATTCCCGGTTGTATCGAGGCAAGCTCTGTAAAATATTCTTTTACTGATGCAGATTTCAACTGACTGCTGCTACGCCCCTCATAGATAGAAAAAGTTCCGAAAACAAAAGGATTTGCCGCTGCCAGAAGGGAACTGTTCTGTCTTCTGGCCCCTTTCGCAAACACTGCTATTTTTCCCCGCTCTCTTGTAAGAATCACCAGACGTTTGTCAAAATCCCCTACCGGAGCCGCTTTGATTACCATACCGGTTACCTGTATTGTCTCTGTCATAGTTCTTTTTTATCATACCCAAAATTCTTAATCATATAATCACTGTCACGCCAGTCTTTCTTTACTTTGACCCATAATTTCAGATTTACTTTCTGTTCCAGCATACGCTCAATCTCGAATCTTGCAGCGCTTCCGATTTTCTTCAGCATAGCTCCCTGTTTTCCTATGATGATCCCCTTATGAGAATCTCTTTCACAGATAATGGTTGCCTCAATATCTACCAGTTTTCCATCCGGACGTTCTTTCATTTTATCAATGGTAACTGCAATTCCATGAGGAATTTCTTCGTCCAAAGTCCGCAAAGCTTTTTCCCGGATCATTTCAGCTACAATCTGACGTTGCGGCTGATCGGTAACGGTATCTTCATCATAAAACTGTGGTCCATACGGAAGATATTGAAAAATACTATCAATGACTGTATCCAGATTTTGTGCCCGAAGAGCAGACGCAGGCACAATTTCTGCAAAATCCAGAAGATTTTTGTAGGCCTCAATAAATCCCATTATTTCTTCTTTCTTCACGGTATCTACTTTATTAATGACTAAGATTACAGGAAGTCTGCAGGTTTTCAGCTGATCTGCTATATGCCGGTCACCGGGTCCCACATGGGTGCCCGGTTCTACCAGCCATAAAATCACATCTGCATCTTTAAAAGTACGGTTTGCCACATTTACCATATATTCGCCCAGTTTATTCTTCGCCTTATGAATTCCCGGTGTATCCAAAAATACAATCTGACCTTTTTCACAGGTATAAACTGTCTGAATTTTATTTCTGGTTGTCTGTGGTTTTCTGGATGTGATTGCAATTTTCTGACCGATCAGATGATTCATCAAAGTAGATTTTCCCACATTCGGCCGTCCGATAATTGCTACAAATCCTGATTTATAATTTTTTTCCATATACGCTCCTTTTCTCTTACAGCAGATGTTTGATTGTCTTAAAGAACTCTTTTTCCTGCTGAATTTTCTCTTCACTGCCAACCACGCAGATCCGGTTCTGTTTTACAACAGAATCTACAATATCTGCCAGCCCGCGAATATCTTCCACAGATGCCTGCAGAATTTCCATTCTTTCTTTTTTCAGATCTTCCTCTGTAACGTGGCTGAACCAGGCATCCAGAGACATGGATCCTTTGGCAGATGGTGTCATCGGTGTATCCAGTTCACTGATTGTTCCGATTACATATTTTGTCATTTCTCTTTCATCTGCCTGGAAATTGCGGATAAAATCTGCTGTGCCTGCAAAAGTTTCAAAGGTTTTTGCAAGATTCGGATCTCTGTAAGATACCAGATAACTGTCTCCGCTCCTTCTGAAATTGCTCATACAGCCGTATGCCCCGCCTTTTACACGGATATTCATCCAAAGATATTCATAGCTGAGCATGACTTTAAGAATTCTGAGGCAACCGGTATACTCATATCCTGCTTCCCGGAAATTTCCTGCTGTCGCAACATATTGAACCTGTCCGGAAGTCTGAAAAGCTTCATTTTTGATTTCATAAACCGGTTTAAATGTTACATCCGCCATTTCTTCTGTATAAAGTCCCTGTTTAAACGGAAGAATTTCTTTTCTTGCCAGCGCATACCCTTCCTCATCTGCTGTACAGCTTACCATCAGGTTTTCCGGACGGAAAATCATCCCCATAAGTGTCTGCAGATTTTTAATCAATCCTTCCTTTCTTTCCTGGAAATGTGTCTCTATGTCGTCCAGCAACCCATAAAAATCAATCCCTGCTGTACGCTCCTGGAAAAAAGCATTTGCAGAGAAATAAGACAATGCCCGCATAACTGCCGTACTGTGACCTGCCTGGGAAAGGCTCATCTGCAGTCGTGATTTCATTCTCGCAATAATTTCATACAAACGTTTTTCATCATCCAGCCTGGAGGTAAAAAGAATTTCCTGAATCATTTCAAATACAAAAGGAATTTTATCATACAGAGTTTTTGCCTTGATTCCCAACATAGGTCTTGCATTCTGGTTATTCTTTGCATCTGCAAATGCCTGAACGCCAAACAGGATTCCACCACTGTTTGCATTGATTTCATTAAACAATTCTCCATATTTATAATGTTTTGTATCGACGTACTCCAGAACGGACTTTAAGATTCCCACATAAGGAAGCAATGCTTCCGGCACTTTCTTCAATTCAAAGAGAAGTGTCAGATAACAGATTCCATTCGTATTCAGATTATGATGGAGCACCAGCGTATCCTCAAGTCTTTCCGGTGTATTATAAATCTTCACGGTCTCGGTGCCCAGATCTTTTCTCTCCAGCATAGGTATGCTGGCAAGTGCTTCCTTTGTTTCCGGTTCATCCTGATATTCTTTCAGATGAACCGTATCTTCCATGATTTTTTTCTGTTCTTCTTCTGACAGAGACTGCCGATATGCCTCCAGTTTTTCTTCCAATGCTTTTTCTCTTCTTGCCGCCAATCCTTTTCTCGGGTTGACTGTCACGATGGATGCATGGGTATTATTCAGAAGATATTTTTTAATCAAGTCTTCAAAATATCCAGTATCTGTTTTTTTCTTAAGCCTTTCAAAGATTTCCAGTCTGCACAAATAATCAAACGGTCTTTGATCGTCATAGAGCCAGCTGTCAAACACATCAATTCCGTACATCAATCCTTTCGGGAAAGAAGAATAATCTGCTTCCCGGAAACGGAACTCCAGATAATTAATCCCTGCCGCAATAGCCTTTCTGTCAATTCCTTTTTCTGCAATTTCACTTAATGTATCCCGAATCAATTTCACAAACGCATCCTTGTTTTCCGGTCTCGCATTCTTTGCTACGATTGAAAAGAACGGCTGATAAATACCATCTTCATAAGAACCCATAATATCTTTGCCCATACCTGCATCCAGAAGAGCCTGTTTTAATGGCGCACCTGCTGCAGAAAGAAGCGTATAGTCCAGAATTTCAAATGCTGTACTTTGTTCCACGTCCAAACTGTCACCGGTTACAATATTATAGGATAAATAGGAATTTTCTTCCTCCGGTTCACTTTCCGATACCGGATATTCCATGCTGATTTCTTTTACCTCGTCAAACGGTTTTTGCTTCGCTATCGCAGAATCTACAGGAATCGCATCATATTTGGAAAGATATTTCTCATCCATCCAGTTGAGACGTTCTTCCATATCCATATTTCCATACAGATAAATGTAACTGTTGGCGGGATGATAGTAGCGGCTGTGAAAATCAAGGAACTGAGAATATTTCAGCTCCGGAATCACAGAAGGATCTCCTCCGGACTCTACGCCATAGGGGGTATCCGGAAACAGGGAATTAAATATTTCTCTGTCCAGGACTTCTTCCGGTGAAGAAAAAGCACCCTTCATTTCATTGTAGACCACTCCATTTAAAGTAAGAGGGCCCTCCGGTTTCTGCATCTCATAATGCCAGCCTTCCTGTCTGAAAATTTCTTCCTTTTCATAGATATTCGGAAAAAATACTGCATCCAGATATACATGCATGAGATTTTTAAAATCTGTTTCATTGCAGCTTGCTACCGGATACATGGTTTTATCCGGATAAGTCATTGCATTCAAAAACGTATTCATGGATCCTTTGACGAGTTCCACAAAAGGATCCTTTAAAGGAAATTCTCTGGAACCGCAAAGCACACTGTGTTCCAGAATATGTGCCACCCCTGTGCTGTCTGCAGGCGGTGTACGGAACGCAATGTTAAATACTTTATTTTCATCTTCATTTTCCAGAATCATCACTCTGGCACCACTTTTTTTATGCTTCCATAAAGAACCTTTCGCATGTATATCCGGAATTTCCTGTTCCATAATCTGCTCATAAGCAGGAACATTTTCTTTTCTCATTGATAACCTCCAAAATTGTATTCTCTTGTTTGCTCTTTTCCTATATTACCACATTTCGCTCATTTGTAAAACGGATGGAGGGGACAAAAATCAGCGGATGTATTTCCCTGATACATCCGCTGATTTTTGTCCCCTTTTATTTTCTATTTCTTATAATTTCGAATAACCGTATCCATTGACTATGGCATCCAGTTTTTCTTTCTTTTTGCACATAGGACATTCATCTGGTTTGTAAGATTCATAATTCGGAACATCTTTCTTATAGAATACAGAATTAATATCCATACCTGCCACTTTATTGATTGCACTGAAAATAGACGATACCCCCTGAATCGTACCACCATAGTACAATACACTTTGAATACATTTTCTCAAAGTTTCACCTGTTGTAATAGACCCCATCAAAATTACTACATTCCGGTTACGCACCATATGCTGGATGTTGTCACGGAACATGAGCTGTCCGTTTCCATTAAATTCCGGAGTCACAATATAAATTGTCTTATGTGCATTCATAGACAGAACCCCTGCCTTCGCCAGTTCTTCTGCAAGAAACGCACCCACTACCTCCAGACCATCCAGGCATATAATGGAATCAACAGGTGTTGTTGTCTCATACCTGGTAGCAAGATATCTGGCAATCCGTCCCGCTTCCGCACATCGGGTCTTCATGGTTGTCATTTCCAGATAATGGGTAATATGAGACTGGGATGTAGCAAAATGTCCCGGGATAATCTTCAGCTGAATTTTTTCATCTCCGGATGCATACACCTTAAACATTCTGTTTTCCAATTCCATTAAGATACCTCCTCGTTTTCCTTAAATTCTGTTTTTAGTATATCACAAATTTTAAGTGAAAAAAAGAGAAGATTTCAGAAAATTTTGTTAATTTATTAACTTTTTCCCATACAAGAAAACTTCTATATTTACGAAAAGAGGCGCTGCAAATGCAGCGCCTCACTTTTCTAAAAGGAATTACTCTTCTGTTTTTCCGTACAGAGTAACTAATTTATTCAGATATTCGTATCTGTCTTTTGCCTGCTGTTCATTCAGAGCGAACAGTTTTGCAGCTTTTTCAGGATTAGAACGTTTCAGAGAATTGTAACGAACTTCTCCGTCGAGGAATGCCTGGTAATCTTCAGTAGGCTCTTTAGAATCAAGTGTGAACTTGTTCTCAGCAGCCGGATTGAAGCGGAAATTGTGCCAGTATCCACATTTAACTGCCAGTTCTTCTTCTGTCTGAGCTTTAGCCATACCTTTCTTGATACCATGGTTGATACATGGAGCGTAAGCAATAATCAGAGATGGTCCCGGATATGCTTCTGCTTCTGCAATTGCTTTTACAGTCTGGTTAAAGTCTGCACCCATGGAAATCTGAGCTACATATACATAGCCATAAGACATAGCGATGGAAGCCATATCTTTCTTCTTAGTCTCTTTACCACCTGCAGCAAACTGTGCGATTGCACCGGTAGGAGTAGATTTAGAAGACTGTCCACCTGTGTTGGAGTAAACTTCTGTATCGAATACCATAATGTTGATATCTTTTCCACTTGCTAATACGTGGTCAACACCGCCGAATCCGATATCGTAAGCCCATCCGTCACCACCAAAGATCCACTGGGATTTTTTAGCCAGGAAATCTTTGTTCTTAACGATGTCTTTGCATGTTTCACATTCGCATCCTTCTAATGCTGCAACCAGTTTATCTGTTGCTGCACCATTGGTAGCGCCAACGCTGTATGTGTCAATCCATTCTTTGCAAGCTGCTTTTACTTCTTCAGAAGCTTTTTCACTTGCCATTACAGATTCAACTTTTGCTTTTAATCCTTCACGGATTGCTTTCTGAGCCAGTAACATACCATAACCAAACTCTGCGTTATCTTCGAACAGAGAGTTGCCCCATGCAGGACCCTGTCCTTTTGCATTTACCGTGTATGGTGTAGATGGTGAGGAGTTACCCCAGATAGAAGAACATCCTGTTGCGTTTGCAATGTACATTCTGTCACCAAACAGCTGAGTGATCAGTTTTGCGTATGGTGTTTCACCACAACCTGCACAAGCACCTGAGAACTCAAGGAGTGGCTGTTTGAACTGAGAACCTTTTACTGTATTCTCTTTGAATTTAGCGATAACATCTTCTTTTTCCGGAAGAGTTACTGCATAATCAAAGAATTTCTGGCTTTCTTTGTTTGCTTCCAGGTTTTCCATAGCCAGTGCTTTTGCACCTTTCTTACCTGGGCAGACATTTACACAGGAACCACATCCAGTACAGTCAAGAGCAGATACTGCAATTGCAAATTTGTACTGTTTTAATCCTGTCATTTCCAGGGCTGCCGGAGCATTTGCTGCTTCTTCTTCTGTCATAGCTACCGGACGGATTACTGCGTGCGGGCAGACATAAGAACAACGGTTACACTGGATACAGTTTTCCGGATTCCATACAGGAATATTTACTGCAATACCACGTTTTTCGTATGCAGATGTACCGGATGGTGTAGTACCGTCAACATAATCTTTGAATGCGGATACAGGCAGTGAATTACCTTCCTGAGCAGTAACTTTTGCCTGAATATTGTTAACGAAGTCAACAACTTCTTTTCTTCCCTGTTCTGCATGTGTTGTTTCAAGTCCTTCATCTGCTGCATCTTTCCAGCTTTCCGGAACCTGAACTTCAACGATCTGTTTTGCACCTTCATCAATAGCTGCCCAGTTCTTTGCAACTACGTCATCACCCTTACGTCCGTAAGTAGCTTTTGCTGCTGCTTTCATTAAATCGATTGCCTGAGCTTCCGGAATAATGTCAGCCAGTTTGAAGAATGCAGACTGAAGGATTGTGTTAATACGTGTCGGGCCCATGCCTGTTTCGATACCGATCTTAACACCATCGATTGTATAGAATTTAATGTTATGGTTAGCAATAAATGCTTTCACCTGTCCTGGAAGGTGTTCTTCCAGACCTGCCATATCCCATGGGCAGTTCAGCAGGAATGTACCACCGTCTACCAGTTCCTGAACCATGTTGTATTTTCTTACATAAGAAGGATTATGACATGCAACAAAGTTTGCTTTGTGGATCAGGTAAGTAGATTTAATCGGTTTTTTACCAAAACGCAGGTGAGACATTGTAACACCGCCGGATTTCTTTGAGTCATAATCAAAGTAAGCCTGTGCGTACATATCTGTGTTATCACCGATGATCTTGATAGAGTTCTTGTTTGCACCTACCGTACCGTCTGCACCCAGACCCCAGAATTTACAGTTGATCGTTCCTTCTGGTGTGGTAACGATCGGAGCACCTGTTTCCAGGGACAGATTTGTAACATCATCAACGATACCCAGTGTAAATTTCTTCTTAGTTGTATTTTCGTATACTGCAACAATCTGAGCCGGTGTAGTATCTTTGGAACCTAAGCCGTAACGTCCTGTGAAGATCGGAACAGCATCGAATTTTGTTCCTTTCAGTGCTGCAACAACATCCAGGTATAATGGTTCGCCAAGAGCACCTGGTTCTTTTGTTCTGTCTAATACTGTGATCAATTTTACAGAATCCGGAATTGCTTCGATCAGTGCTTCTGCGCTGAATGGTCTGTACAGACGAACTTTAACAACACCAACTTTTTTGCCTGCTGCTGCTAAGTAGTCAATTGTTTCTTCAATTGTATCGTTTACAGAACCCATAGCAACGATTACGTGTTCTGCATCAGCTGCACCATAGTAGTTGAACAGTTTGTAATCTGTGCCAAGTTTTTCATTTACTTTGTCCATGTATTCCTGTACAACTGCTGGCAGTGCATCATAGTAGGAGTTACATGCTTCTCTTGCCTGGAAGAAGATATCCGGGTTCTGAGCAGAACCTCTCTGGCATGGATGATTTGGATTCAGAGCATTTTTACGGAATGCATCGATAATGTCCATATCTGCCATATCTTTCAGATCTTCATAATCCCATGTTTCAATTTTCTGAATTTCATGAGAAGTACGGAAACCGTCAAAGAAGTTAATAAACGGAACTTTACCTTTCAGAGCTGCCAGATGTGCAACTGGTGTCAAGTCCATAACTTCCTGTACAGAAGATTCGCAAAGCATTGCACATCCTGTCTGGCGACATGCATATACGTCGGAATGATCGCCGAAAATAGAAAGTGCATGGCTTGCAAGTGCACGAGCAGATACGTTGAATACACCTGGTAACTGTTCACCGGCAATTTTGTAAAGATTTGGGATCATCAGCAGAAGGCCCTGAGATGCTGTATATGTTGTAGTCAGGGCACCAGCTGCCAGGGATCCGTGTACTGCACCTGCTGCACCTGCTTCAGACTGCATTTCAGTTACCTGAACTTCCTGTCCGAAAATATTTTTTCTTCCCTGTGTTGCCCACTCGTCTGTTGCTTCTGCCATTACAGATGACGGGGTAATAGGATAAATCGCTGCAACATCAGAAAATGCATAGGATGCATGAGCTGCTGCATGATTACCATCCATGGTTTTCATCTTTCTAGCCATTTGTTTTTTTTCCTCCTTGAAAAGTAATAAACAATGTACACTTCGCTCCCCGAAGTCTATCAAAATTATAACACGATTTATCAATCATGTCCATTTCAATAAAGAAATAAAATGTAATGTTTTTCTAAAAAAACAAATTTTTTCCTTACTGTTCCATAATTTCACCAATTGTTCTGGAACTCAGTTCCCGCATCAGCACATCCTGAATCCGATGCAGTTCCCTGTGAACTCTGCATCCTTCTGCATCCAGATTCCGTATACAGGACTTTTTCGGATTCATACATTCAATCACAAAAAGTTCCGGTTCTACTGCACTGTAAATATCCAGAAGAGTGATTTCATGAATGCTCTTATCCAGCGCATATCCTCCGCTACTTCCTCTGTAGCTTTTTACAATCTGCGCTTTTTCCATCTTCTTTAAAATTTTATAAACAAATGCAGATGTCAATGCCTCTTTTTCGCATATCCGACTCACACATAATTTTTCACCATCTGCCAGCGCCCTTACAATACGCACTGCATAATCACATTCTCTGGTAATCAGCATCTCTTCTGTTCCTCCAAAAGCTTTCTTCTTATGGTTTTTTATTTAATCCACATGTCCCAATGCCATATAGATCATTCCCAGTCCAATCAGCAGGATAATAAGCCCAAGCCCATTCCTCATCCATCTGCTGATTTTTTCATATCGTGGATTGTTCATCCAGCTTTCTACCAGGCTGTAGCTGGTTCCTGCCAGAACCAGCAATATACTGTGACCGATCGCATAAATCGCGATCAGAAAAATTCCCCACAGCGTATTCCCCGACTGTGCCGCAATAGCCAGCAGTGCGATCATAACCGGCGTTGCACAGTGAGATGCAAACAATCCGCTCAGAATTCCTGCCAGAAATGCTCCTGCATATCCTTTTCTGGTTATTTTCTGCATATGGTGTGCATGAGGAATGATCGTAATCACATCCCATGTCTGCAATGCCATCAGTACCATAATAATTCCAAGAATCGTAAACCACCAGGTTCCCGCCTCATGCATAAAATGTCCGATCACAGACGCAACAGATCCCATAGCTCCAAACGTCAGTGCCATACCTGCCGCCATCGTCAGAGAGAGTCTAAAAGCTTTCTTTGTATTGGAACCGGAAGTGCCGCCAATATATGCAATAACCATAGGCACACTTGACAAAGAGCATGGCGTAAACGATGTAAGAATTCCGGCTGCAAGGCTGAGTACCGGTGCGATCCAGGCATACTGTGTAATCAGTCCTGCCAGTGAATCCAACCATTCATTCATGATTTCTTCCTTCTTTCTGTTTAATCCTGTCCATTATAACCATGTAAACTTAATTTATCAAGTATTTTAAAAGAAATACTTGCAAATTCCACATTTTACTGTAAAATAGGAAGAGATTATGCACTGACCATATGATTGCAGATAAAGTGAGGGTTAATTATGATTGCAGCAAATAATGTTACTTTGAGAATCGGCAAAAAAGCACTGTTTGAAGATGTAAATATTAAATTCACAGAAGGGAACTGTTATGGCCTGATCGGTGCCAACGGTGCCGGAAAGTCTACTTTCCTTAAAATTCTTTCCGGACAGCTTGAAACAACCAACGGAGATATCACCATTACTCCCGGCCAGCGTCTTTCTTTCCTTCAGCAGGACCATTTCAAATATGACGCTTATCCTGTACTGGATACCGTTATTATGGGGAATCAGCGACTTTACGAAATCATGAAAGAAAAAGAAGCCATTTATGCAAAAGAGGATTTTTCCGATGAAGATGGTATTCGTGCCAGTGAACTGGAAGGAGAATTTGCAGAAATGAACGGTTGGGAAGCAGAATCCGATGCTGCTCAGCTGCTGAATGGTCTTGGGATCGAAACAGATCTCCATTATGCGATTATGGGTGATCTGACAGGCAGCCAGAAAGTAAAGGTTCTTCTTGCTCAGGCACTTTTCGGCAATCCGGACATTCTGCTTCTGGACGAGCCAACCAACCACCTGGATCTGAATGCCATTGAATGGCTGGAAGAATTCCTGATCAACTTTGAAAATACCGTCATTGTTGTTTCTCACGACCGTTACTTCTTAAATAAAGTCTGTACGCATACAGCAGATATTGACTATGGAAAGATTCAGCTTTACGCAGGTAACTATGACTTCTGGTATGAATCCAGCCAGCTCCTGATTAAACAGATGAAAGAAGCCAACCGTAAAAAGGAAGAAAAAATCAAAGAACTCCAGGAATTTATTTCCCGTTTCTCTGCCAATGCTTCCAAATCCAAACAGGCAACTTCAAGAAAACGTGCCCTTGAAAAAATTCAGCTGGATGATATGCGTCCTTCCAGCCGTAAATATCCTTATATTGATTTCCGTCCAAACCGCGAGATTGGAAATGAAGTGCTTATGGTAGAAGGTCTCTCCAAGACAATTGACGGTGTAAAAGTTCTGGATAACATTTCCTTTACACTGGGCCATGATGATAAGGTTGCTTTTGTAGGCGGTAATGAACAGGCCAAAACGGTTCTCTTCAAAATCCTTATGGGTGAAATGGAACCGGACGAAGGAACTTATAAATGGGGCGTAACTACATCACAGTCCTATTTCCCGAAAGACAGTACTGCTGAATTCGATAATGACTTAACCATCGCTGACTGGCTGACACAGTATTCCGAAATCAAAGATGCTACTTATGTCCGTGGTTTCCTTGGAAGAATGCTTTTTCCGGGAGAAGACGGTGTCAAAAAAGTGCGTGTACTGTCCGGTGGTGAAAAAGTAAGATGTCTCTTATCCAAGATGATGATTTCCGGTGCCAACATCCTGATCTTTGATGAACCGACCAACCATCTGGATATGGAATCCATTACTGCGCTGAACAACGGTATGATTAAATTCCCGGGTGTCATCCTGTTTGCATCCCATGACCACCAGATTGTTCAGACCACTGCAAACCGTATTATGGAAATTATGCCAAACGGCGCATTGATTGATAAAATCACAACTTACGATGAATATCTGGAAAGTGATGAAATGGCTAAAAAACGCCAGGCTGTTTATACCATGACAGAAGAAGACAATTAATTCTTGATACCAAAAAGAAAAGGAACTGACCCAAATCAATTCCTTTTCTTTTTTTGTATCAAATTATGTATTTTTTATTCTTTTTTCTGTGCGAGAGGATCGGCTCCTTCCGGAATCACAATGTTAAGGACCAGTGCGACAACTGCTGCCGGTACAATACCGGATCCGCCAAATACATATCCTACCCAGCTCGGAAGCTGTGCAAGAACATCCGAAGTCGTTCCCAGACCATATCCAAACCCAAGTGCAACGGATACGATCGTTACCACACGGGAATCCACACCATTCTTGGTAAGAAGCTTGATTCCACTTACAACAATAGAGGAAAACATCATAACTGCCGCGCCTCCCAGAACGGACTGCGGCATGATTTCCACAAGCGCTGCCACTTTCGGTACAAATCCACAGATGATCAGGAAAATGGCCCCCATAGAAATCGCATACAGATTGACAATCTTTGTCATACCAACCAGTCCTACATTCTGACTGAAAGAAGTATTTGGCAGCACGCCCAATAAACTTGCAGCTGAGGATCCAAGACCATCACACATTACACCGCCTGCCAGTTCTTTGTCTGTTGCTTCTCTGTCAAGACCGCCTTCTGTGATTCCTGAGATATCTCCCACTGTTTCAACCGCAGTAACAATAAACATAATCAGCATAGGCACAATGACTTTTAAGTCAAACCGCATTTTTACCGGCATAAAAACAGGAACCTCAAACCATGCGGCATCTCTTAATTTAGACCAGTCAATTACCCAGGAACAGGTTTTTACAACTCCTTCTGCATCGGTATATGTAGTAGGCAATACAACACCCATGATAATACACAACACATAACCAACTACAATTCCAATCAGAATCGAAGCAGCACTTGTCATTCCTTTTGTAAAATGCTTAAAAAGAATAATTGTGATCATTACGACCGTTCCAACAAAAAGATTCTGAACAGATCCAAAGTCACCATTTGCATTTCCGCCTCCGAAAGAATTGATTCCAACACTGATCAAAGATAATCCGATAGCAGTTACTACCGTACCGGTTACGACTGCCGGGAAAAATTTTCTCAGAGGTTTCAGAAAACATCCCAGTGCAGTTTCAAAAAATCCACTGATCAGACAGGCTCCCATAATCGCCCCGTATGCCATAACGCCATCTCCACAGGCAGCTGCGATTCCTTTACAGACTCCGATAAATCCGGAACTGGTTCCCATAACAATAGGCAGTCTTGCACCTACCGGTCCAACCGTCCACAACTGGATTAAAGTAATGATACCGGCTACAAGCATGGCGTTTTGAAGAATCGGCCGCATCAGGCCTGCCTCTCCAAGACCACACATCCCACCAATGATCAAAATTGGGGTTAAATTTCCCACAAACATGGCAAGTACATGCTGCATGCCCAAGATAATCGCCTTACCAAGCGGGATTTTTCCTTCCAGTTCATACTCGCTTGTATAAACTGTTTTGTTCTTTTCTTTTCCCAAATTTTTTCTCCTCTCTTCTTTCATTTCTGTACCGAATTATAGCCCATATGCAAATCCGCCGTCAATACAAGATTCCGCATTTATTCCCCTCTTCCTTTTAAAAAGGAGTTCCTGCCAGATCATAAGGCGTAATCTGATAAACATAATAATTCAGCCAGTTGGTATACAGATTATTTGCATGTGCCCGCCACAGAAGCAATGGTTTGTTATCCGGGTTATCATCCGGATAGTAATTTTTCGGAATCTGAATATCCAGTCCTTTTCCCTTATCTCTTTTATATTCCCCATCCAATGTTACACGATCGTATTCCGGATGTCCCATTACAAAAATCTGTCTTCCTTCCTGTGCCATGCACAAAAATACACCTGCCTCTTCTGATTCTGCCAGCACCGTCAATGCTTCACAGGCATGGATATCTGCTGCCGGCACTTCTGTATGACGGGAATGCGGAGCCAGAAATTCATCATCAAATCCTCTTACCAGAGGAATTTTACGATTCTTGACTTTATGGCTGAACAATCCGAATACTTTATGATCCATCATCCGTTTCTGCAGTCCGTAATGATAATAAAGTCCTGCCTGAGCAGCCCAGCACAAATAGATGGTGGAGGTTACATTGATTTTTGTCCATTCCATAATTTCTTTCAGTTCTTCCCAGTAATCCACTTCTTCAAATTCCATCTGCTCCACAGGTGCTCCGGTAATAATCATTCCATCAAATTTCCGGTTTTTCACCTGTTCAAATGTCTCATAGAATTTATTCAGATGACTGGTAGCTGTATTTTTCGCCTCATGGCTTGCGACCATCAAAAAAGATACATCCACTTGCAAAGGAGTGTTGGAAAGAGAGCGAAGAAGCTGCAGCTCCGTTTCTTCCTTCAGCGGCATCAGATTCAAAATCAGAATCTGGATGGGGCGGATATCCTGATGAACCGCCCGATTTTCATCCATTACGAAAATATTTTCTTTCTCAAGTATTTCTTTTACTGGTAAATCACTTTGTATTTTAATTGGCATAATAATTTCCTTTCTGCTGCGTTTTACATAAGAGGGGCTACAATACGCAGTACCTTGCCCTCAAGTCTCGTTGTCAGTTTCAATTTCTTATAATCTGCAGGCGTGATAAATATACTTTTTTCCTTTGTTTTCTGAAAATCTTCCTCCACTTTTTTTATTTCAGAATTCCCATAGAAAAACACTCCGCACTCAAAATGGTGATACAGGCTTCTGTAATCCAGGTTTACTGTTCCGACAGCTGCTTTTTTGTCATCCGACACAAAAACTTTTGCATGAACAAAACCAGGCTCGTATTCCCAGATCTGTACACCAGCCTCCAGCAATTCATTATAATAGGTCTTCGCCAATGCAAATGCATATTTCTTATCCGGTATATGCGGCATAATGATTGCTACCTCGACGCCCCTTTTGGCGGCAAAGGTCAGAGCTGTGATCATTTCATAATCCAATATCAGATACGGTGTCATAATATGCACATATTTGCAGGCAGTATTCAAGATGTCCAGATAGACCTGCTTTCCCATCCGCTCGGTTCCATAGGGCATCACGTCATATGGAATCACATAACCATCGTCCTGTCTGTCTGTATCGGGAGCTGTCAGAAATGTCTCATAATCCGGATCTCTTCGTTCTGATACATTCCACATTTCCAGAAACATACAGGTGAATTTCTGTACAGCTGCACCTTGTATCATAAGACCCGTGTCTTTCCAGTGACCAAAGCGCTCCTTTTTATTTATGTATTCATCTGCCAGATTGATTCCTCCTGTAAATCCTGTTTTTCCATCGATCACAAGAATCTTTCTGTGATCGCGGTTATTATAATGACTGGAAAACAGGGGCTTTATAGGTGCAAACATCTTACAGCGGATTCCTTCTTTTTCCAATATCCTGGGATAAAAACTGGGAAGCAGTGTCAACACGCACATTCCATCATACAAGACTCTTACTTCCACCCCTTCTTTTACTTTCTTTTTCAGAAGTTCCAGAATCGTCTCCCACATATAGCCTTCTTCCAATATAAAATATTCCATAAAAATAAATTTTTCCGCTTTTTCAATCTGTCTGAGCATCTCCGGAAACATGTCATCTCCCAAAGGGAAATACGTAACACTTGTCTGACCGTATACCGGGCAGTTTCCATGTTCCATCATGTAAGAAACCATACCGTCCATTTGTGGATTCTCTTGTTTCAATTTTTCTTTCTGCTGCGAATTCTGCTTAAGATATTTTTTCGATTGATGCCCCAGCATCGTCAGTCTCCTATAAATATATCCGGTTCCCGGCTGAAAAGATATATACAAATAAAACAATGCGCCAAATACAGGAAACAGCAAAATCGGCAGCATCCATACCAGTTTAAAATCCGGATTTCCTCTGCTGTTAAAAATATGAAGGATAACCGCCATACCTAAAATACTGAATCCTGTATATACCATGAGACTGTATTCCCGCATCCATAAAAAGCAGGAAATCAACAGTGCAAACTGAATAAGAAACGCTCCGATCACAATCAATGTTCTGCCGAAAATAACCGTCTTGATACTCTTGATTCCTTTTTCTTTCCACTGGCTCATTCAAACCCCTCCTGTCATTGCTCTCCGGCCAATTGTAAAAATACCTCTTCTGACAGAATCGGTATTCCCAGTTCTTTTGCTTTTTTATTTTTTGAAGAGGAAGATGCTGTATCATTATTGATCAGATAATCTGTTTTGGAGGTAACACTTCCTGTAACCTTTCCGCCCCGTGCCTCAATATATTCTTTCACCGCACTTCTGTTGGAAAAATGATGGACACTGCCTGTAATTACAAACTGTTTTCCTGCCAACGGATTTCCTGCTTCTCTCTTCACTTCTTCAAAAGTCAGATGGGTAAGCAAGTGTTCCAGTTTCACCCTGTTTTCTTTGTCAGAAAAATACCGGGTGAAGCTTTCTGCGATTACAGGTCCCATTCCCTCCACCGCACTGATTTCCTCCTGGGTTGCATGTATGATTTTTTCCAAATCATATGCAAATGCTTTACAGATTACTTTTGCATTGGCTACTCCTACATTCGCGATGCCAAGTCCATAGATCAGTCTGGGCAACGTAGTATGAGAAGATTTTTCAATACTGGCTTTCAGATTCTCATAAGATTTCTCTCCAAAGCCTTCCATCTTCACAATCGCATCTCTGAATTTTTCAATCTCATAAATATCCCCGAAATCTTTGATAAATCCCTTCATAATAAACTTTTCCAAAGTTGCTTCGGACAAACCGTCAATATTCATGGCATCACGACTCACAAAAAGTGTAAAAGATTTGATTTTTTTTGCCTGACAACAGGGATTCATACAACACAGTACTTCTACATCATTGGTTTTCTGTATTCTGGCCTCTCCCTGACATACCGGACATTTTTTCGGAATATCGAGATTTCCGCTCCTTGTAAGATTTTCCGCAATCTGAGGAATGATCATATTTGCCTTGTATACCTGAATTTTATCTCCAATTCCCAATTCCAGTTCTTTTAAAATACTGATATTGTGAACACTCGCTCTGCTCACTGTTGTTCCTTCCAGTTCTACCGGTTCAAAGATGGCAACCGGATTAATGAGCCCGGTTCTTGAAGGACTCCACTCGATTTCTTTTAAAACAGTTTCCCGGATCTCATCTTTCCATTTAAAAGCAAACGCATTTCTCGGGAACTTTGCCGTTCTTCCAAGAGACTCTCCATACGCAATGTCATCATACAATGCCACAAGTCCATCGGAAGGAAAATCATTTTCTGCAATTTTGCCGGAAAAATATGCAATGGTCTCATCTAATGTAGCTTCTGTGACTGCACGATATTCCACCACATCAAATCCCTGACTTTCCAGCCACTGAAACTGGCATTCCCTGGAATTCTGAAAATCTACATTCTCTGCATGTACCAGAGAAAACGCATAAAAATATACATTTCGCCCTGCTGTGATTCGGTTGTTTAACTGTCTCACCGAACCACTGCACAAATTTCTGGGATTTTTATACTTTGCATCTACATCATCAATGGCATCGTTGATCTTTCTGAAATCCGAATACGTGATAATGGCTTCTCCCCGGAGAATCAATTCTCCCTTATAGGCAATCTGCAGAGGAATATTCCGAAATACCTTTGCATTGTTGGTAATCACCTCTCCTACCACACCATTCCCTCTGGTTACTGCCTTTTGCAGTTCTCCGTCTCTGTATGTGAGAACAATCGTAAGACCGTCCAGTTTCCAGGAAATCAACGTTTTGTGGTCGCCGATAAATTCCCGCAAAGTTTCTATTTCTTTTGTTTTATCAAGAGACAGCATCGGACTTTCATGGGCCTCTTTCGGCAATTCATTCAGCGCCTCATATCCTACAGAGACGGTAGGACTTCCGGCCAGCGTAATTCCAGTATCCTTTTCCAGAGCAAGCAATTCGTCATATAAGCGGTCATATTCATAATTACTTAGGATTTCTCTGTCCTCCTGATAATATGCTTTTCCTGCTTCATTTAAGAGAGGAATCAGTTCTTTCATTCTCGCTGTCTTATCCAAAAATCTTTCCTCCTTAATCAAACTCTCTTTACGGTCGTTTCCGAAGAATCACGAATCATTTCTCTGAGCACCTGCATCTCTTCTGCTGTGGCTTCCCTGTATTTCCCAACCGGCAAATCACCCAGACAGATATTCATAACCCGGACTCGTTTTAATCTTTTTACCCGGTAACCAAGATACTCACACATGCGACGGATCTGCCGATTCATTCCCTGTGTGAGAATGATCTGAAATGTTCGCTTTCCTGTCTGAAACACCTGACATTTTCTGGTAACTGTTCCAAGAACCGGAACCCCGTTTTTCATTTTCTGTATGAATTCCCGGGTGATCGGTTTATCCACCGTTACTACGTATTCTTTCTCATGGCAGTTTCCTGCACGCATAATTTTATTGACAAGTTCTCCTTCATTTGTCAGAAGCAGCAGACCTTCCGAGTCTTTATCCAATCTTCCCACATAATACACACGAATGGGATAACCAATATAGGAAATCACATTATTTTTTACTTTTGGGCTGGTGGTACATTCCACTCCACGTGGTTTATGAAAAACAAGAAGTATTTTTTTCTCTTCCCGCTCTACTTTTTTTCCGTTTACCAGAATCTCCTGTTCTGCGGTCACTTGCATACCAAGTGTTGCCTGAACACCATCTACCAGTATTTTTCCCTCTTCCACAAGTCGATCCGCTTCCCTTCTGGAACAGACGCCTGCATCACTGAGATATTTATTCAAACGCATGGTTTCGCGCTCCTTTATTTCTACAATAGAGAAAGTATAACATAATTACTCGGTTTAATTCAAGGACAGTCAGAAGAAACCTTAAAGAAATCTTAAGCGTCAGTTTCGACATTTTTCTTCCTTCCGGTTGCAAATTCTTCCTGTAAAAGCGTATAATATTCCTGAAGGAACAGACACTCCAAAAATATGCAAGATTCAAAGGGGCAAAAAACATGAAAAACTCAACGAAAAACACAGGTATTCTTATCCTTACCTGCATCCTTGGCATACTGCTGATTATTACGCCAAAATATATTTTCGCTGCAGTCAAGAGTGCCATGGATACTTATGAAAACAAACAGGAGGCTTTACAGGAAGATCACTGGATCTACGACGAAAATGGCCGGAAATATGTCTATCACGACGGAGTCCTTATCAAAAACACCTGGCGTGAAATAGATGGTACCCGTTATTATTTTGATGAAAATGGCTATGTAAAAACCGGATGGCTCACAGACAAGGGACAACGCTATTATATGAAACAAAATGGTACTCCCGCATCCGGCTGGCTCAAAGACGAAGATGTCTGGTACTACCTCAATACAGACGGCACACCAAAAACCGGATGGATTCAGGATAAGGAAAACTGGTATTATCTGGAAGAGGACGGTTCTATGGCAACCGGATGGATCGAGGCAGACGATTCCAGTTATTTTCTGAACGAAGACGGTTCCATGGCAACCGGATGGATCCAGAAAGATGGGAATTATTATTATCTCAATCATTCCGGTACGATTTCAAAAGGCTGGACGGAAATCGAAAATAAATGGTACTATTTCCGGGAAGATGGTGTTATGACCATTGGATGGATCACCGATAACGGAACCCAGTATTTTCTGGATGCAGATGGTCATATGGTTACAAATGCCTGGGCCGAAAAAGACGGAAATAACTACTACCTTGGGGAAGATGGAACAATCATGACCGGAAAAATTACCGTAAACGGAACAACCTATTATCTGAACGAGGACGGAAGCAGAGCTTTCTCCGGATGGTTCCAGGACGCAAGTACCTGGTATTATCTGGACGGAAATGGACATCCCCGGACAGGCTGGATCAAATTGGAAGACAAATGGTATTACATGAAAGAAGACGGTTCTATGGCAACCGGAGAGATTATCATTGACGGAAGAAAATACACCTTCAACGCCAAAGGAGTCTGGGATGGTACTTCCAAAGCAGTTTCCGCTACAGCTTCCGGTCCTATGGTAGCCCTCACTTTTGATGATGGACCCGGAAAATACACAGACCGAATTCTGAACACCCTGTCTGCCAATGGGGCAAAAGCTACATTCTTTATGCTCGGAAACAATATCTCCAAATATCCGGAGATTATAAAAAAGATGGAAAACACAGGATGTGAACTGGCCAGTCATACGTTTGATCACCAAAAACTGACTGCCCTGGATACAGCCGGTATTCAGAATGAGATCAGTTCTACCAATAGTCAGCTCATCTCGATTGTAGGACACGGAGCATCTCTGGTCCGTCCTCCTTACGGAGCTTATAATGCTTCTACCAAAAATGCAGTGAGCTATCCACTGATTCTCTGGTCCGTGGACACACTGGATTGGAAGACAAGGGATGCCGACAGCACCTATGATGCCGTGATGGCTGCACAGGACGGAGATATTATCCTTATGCACGATATCCATGAACCGACTGCAGATGCCATCGATAAAATCGTTCCGGCATTAAAAGAAAAAGGCTTCCAGATGGTTACCGTAAGCGAGCTTGCAGCAGCCAAAGGCGTTTCTCTTGGCAATGGAAACACTTATGGTTCTTTCCGCTAATAAACAACTGAAAAAATCGCTGATTGGAATTTCCTCCAATCAGCGATTTTCTTTTTCATTTATTGCAATAATGTATCTGAAATATAGCCTGTCTGACCTTCATACTCGACTTCAATCCAGCCTTCCGGTCCATTGGTCACTTTCTTTACCTGTGTTCCTGCAGATAACAGATCCAGAACTTCTGCATCTGTGCTGGCTTCTCTCCGGAAATTACAATCCTCTTTCACAGTAAGCATTGCTCCGTCATCTGCAACGACTGCAAGATTGCTTTCTTCTCCCAGCTGTTCCTCAAAAGCTTTTAACTCCGGATCTGCATCCATTGCTTCATTCAAACGAGTTTCTACTTCTGTAATCAACGCCTGCACATCCGCATCCTGTGTTACTTCCGCCATATATGCGTTGATTTCTTCATTACTGTCATCATTATGAATAATAAAACGATCTTCATCATTCTTCATAACATATAATTGTGACAGTCCCGGTGCTGCTGTTTCCACATCTGTAAACTTCAGGTCATAAGAGACAAATACCACAAAACTATCTTCTGTAAGTCCCTGTTTTGTATAAACAGTTACATTACTGTAGTTTTCAATATAAGACGCATTGGAAACCTTTGCTTCATCTGTAGCATCAAAACTATCCGTAAGTTCCTTCATTTGCTCTACATTTTTCTGACCCCATGCTGTATAGAAGGAATCAATCAAAGAGTTCACTTCCGGATATGCATTTTTCTGTAATACATTCTCGTCTTTTTTCTCGTCCTGTGTCTCTTCTTTTTCTGCATCGTCCGATGACTCTACAGGTTCCTCTGCCTGTGTCTTTGGCTCATCATCTTTTGAAAATACGCTGGTCAGCGCCTTAATACCAAAGAACAACAACACAAGTACGATCAAAATAGCCAAGCCCAGAAGAATATACCTCAGATTATCTGACAGCCATTCTCTGAAATTGTCTAACATGTTCTGTTTGTCCTCCTTGTAAGACTCTTACCCTTCATTCCCTTATTCCATGCTTTCCCCAAAGCATTAAACACACCCGGAGGGATTCGAACCCCCGACACGTGGTACCGGAAACCACTGCTCTATCCCCTGAGCTACGAGTGCTTATTGTGCTTATTTCTCTTGGAAATCACACTTTTAATATTCTAACACAGATATATGAACTTGTAAAGTCTTCTGCGCTTTTTTTCCTTTCTCTTCCTGCTATTTAATAAATAATTTATAAATATTCCCTTGCAGCTCCACACGTTCCATGCTATATTTATCTAATCAGAGAAGACACAGCTTCTCTCTTCTATCTGGAGCGTTAGTTTCTTTCCCTTTCTTTCAGGGATCTTTTCTATTCGATTCTTTTTCTAATCCCGGATTTTATCATTCAATATTACAGAACTCTGTAGTTTCTTTGGTCAGACTGCGCAGTTCTTTAATATAATAAATTTATTCAGGAGGTCATTTCCCTATGAACTACAACGCATTCAAGCAGCAGCTGATTCCTGCTCTGCAGACACTGGTCGGAAAAGATGCCCGGGTTGAAATCCATCCCGTGGAAAAAAACAACGGCACTACCTTGGACACGGTTATTATCATGAAAAAAGGCCAGTGTATCGCCCCCAGCTTTTATCTGAAAGATTTTTATTCCTGGCACAGGAAAGGAATTTCCATTCAACAGATCGCCCGGAAAATCCTGGCGCTGAATCATGAATACCGCATGGATGAACCGGAAAATCTGCGCCGTGTTCTCAGTGATTACCGACACGTCCGGCCGCATATCTGCTATAAACTGGTAAATTACCAACGCAATGAGACACTGCTCAGTAAAATTCCACATATCCCCTATCTGGATCTTGCAATCGTCTTTTACTTCCGAATCCAACAGTCTGATTTTCCAAACAGCAGTATCCTGATTTACAACGAACATATGGCAAGCTGGGAAGTAACCCTGGATGATCTTTTCCATGATGCCTGTCTAAATACCAGCAGACGGCTTCCCTTTCAGTTTCAGGGAATTGAAGAACTGATCTGTCATCTGTCCAATACGCCCATTCCTGAAGATCTTCCGGAGGAGCACATGTTTATTCTTTCCAATCAGGAACGCTATTTCGGAGCCTCTGCGCTTCTCTATCCCCATGTTCTCTCACATATTTCTGCACTTCTCAACAGTAATTTCTTTGTACTGCCAAGCAGTATTCACGAATGCATTCTGATCCCCGATTCCGGTCTTTATTCCAAATCCGAACTTGAACTCATGGTCCAGGAAGTAAATACAACCAATGTAGAGCCGGAAGAAGTTCTTTCCGATCACGTTTACTATTTTGACCGTTCCAAGCAAACTCTGGATTTTTAAAAATCCGTAACTGTTTCGATTCCGCAAAAAAGTCCGGATCAGAAATCCGGACTTTTTTCACTGATTAAACACGAGACAGATATTCACCTGATCTTGTATCGATTTTAATTTTATCACCCTGGTCTACAAACAGTGGTACGTATACGGTTGCACCAGTTTCAACAACTGCTGGTTTTGTAGCACCCTGAGCTGTATCACCTTTAAATCCTGGCTCTGTTTCTGTGATTTCCAGTTCAACGAATAAAGGAGCCTCAATTGCAAATACGCTTCCGTTATAGGAACATACTTTAACAACTTCGTTCTCTTTTACAAATTTCAGAGAATCGCCAACTGTTTCGTTGTCAATTGCAATCTGATCATATGTCTCGTTATTCATGAAATAGAATAAATCACCATCATTATACAGATACTGCATATCTACACGATCAATACGTGCCTGTGGGAATTTTTCAGTAGGTCTGAAAGTTTTTTCAACTACACCGCCATTGATCACGTTTTTTAATTTTGTTCTTACAAAGGCAGCGCCTTTTCCAGGTTTTACGTGCTGGAATTCCATAATCTGTACTACATTGCCGTCAATTTCCAGAGTGAGACCGTTTTTGAAATCTCCTGCTGATATCATAATGAATATTCCTCCTTAAATTCTTCCATTGGAAAATAATCACTTTTTCCACTGTACTTCATTGTATAATACCTTACTCGATTTTTCAACTGTTTTTTCGCTTTCTTTGCTCTTTCTGATAAAAATAAAGTACGATTTTCTCTAATTTTCGTTTGAATACGATCTGAATCTCTTCTTTTGGATGAATGGGACGTACCAGAATGTTTCGAATTCCAGTTCTTTTTGCTCCATATACATCTGTAAAAAGCTGGTCACCGATAAAAACGGTATTCTTCTGTTCCGTTCCCATAATCTCCATGGCTTTCTGATAATTCTTTCTGGAAGGTTTATGTGCATCTTCAATAAAGTGCACCTGTACATCTTTATTAAAAGAAGACACTCTCTCATATTGATTATTAGAAAGAAGACAACATTGAAATCCGATTTTTTTCAATCTTGCAAAAAGAGCAATGGCTCTTTGATCTGCCGGTTCACCGTGAGGTACCAATGTGTTGTCAATATCAAAAATCAGTCCCCGGTATCCCTGGCTGTAAAGTTTTTCATAATCAATCACATAAGCAGAATCCAGATATTCATCCGGAAAAAAGGTCTGGAACATAATTCTATCCTCATTTCTCTTTTTTGTATACGTATTATCTTTCTGATAATGGCAGATAAGTCTGTTCTTCCAGCACATTTTTATAGGCCGGACGTATAATCTTATCTGTGTTGATCAGTTCTTCCATTCGGTGAGCGCTCCATCCTACAATACGTGCAATGGCAAACATCGGTGTATACAGTTCCAGAGGAAGTTCCAGCATACTGTAGACAAAGCCGCTGTAGAAGTCTACATTTGCACTGACTCCTTTATATATATGCCGTTCCTGACCGATGATGACCGGCGCAAGACGCTCTACCATTTCATAAAGCCTGAAATCTTTCATTCGTCCCTTTTCTTCTGCCAGCTTCTCTACAAACTGCTTAAAGATCCGGGCACGCGGATCTGATATGGAATAGACTGCATGTCCCATTCCATAAATCAGGCCCCTTCGGTCAAAAGCTTCTTTATGAAGCAATTTACGAAGGTATTCGGAAACTTCTTCTTCATCTGTCCAGTCACGAACCTGTTTCTTCATATCATCAAACATACTGACAACTTTAATGTTCGCACCGCCATGCTTTGGTCCTTTCAGAGAACCAAGTGCTGCTGCTATCGCAGAATAGGTATCTGTTCCGGATGAAGAAACCACATGAGTTGTAAAGGTCGAGTTATTACCACCACCATGTTCCATGTGAAGCACAAGTGCCAGATCCAGAATCGTTGCTTCAAACGGTGTATATTTTTTATCCGGACGAAGCATACGCAGAATATTTTCTGCTGTTGACAATTCTTTTTTTGGATTGTGTATATAAAGGCTCTTATTCTGGTTATAATGTCTGTGCGCCTGATATCCATACACAGACAACATCGGAAAGATACTGATCAGATTCATACACTGACGCAGAACATTCGGAAGCGAAATATCCTCTGGATTGGAATCATAGGAATACAAGGTAAGCACACTTCGTGAAAGCGTATTCATCATATCTTTGCTGGGCGCTTTCATAATGACATCCCGCACAAAGTTTCTCGGAAGACAGCGCTGATTTGCCAGTATACGGCTAAAATCTTTCAGTTCCTGCCCGGTAGGAAGATTTCCAAACAACAATAAGTAGGTAGCTTCTTCAAAACCAAATCGTTTATCCTCAAGAAAACCTTTGGTCAAATCTTCGATGTTAATTCCTCTGTAATATAACTCTCCATCACACGGAACACTTTTTCCATCTACAATTTTACTGGAAACGATATTGGAAATCTGCGTAAGTCCTGCCAATACCCCTTTTCCATTAATATCACGCAAACCCCTTTTTACATCATACTTCCCATAAAGAGACACGTCCATTTTGCTGTTATCCTGGCAAATTTTTGTAAGGGCCTCGATCTCCGGTGTAACTTTCATATTGAATCCCATATTAGATTCCCCCTTTTCTTGTCTTCTTCGCTTTAGCATAACGACATTTTACCATAAGGAAATACATGTCACAAGGAAATTTTTTATAAAGAGTTTTAAATATATTTTAGAAATACTTGCACAATTTTTCTTTTTCCTTTACACTAAAGCTCAGGAAATACAAGAATAAGGACGGATAGTTTGATGAAAATAACAGAAAACATAGAAGTCTGCGATTGTGTGCATACCCATAAAAACATTAAAAAAAGAGCCATTTCAGATGATAATACGCTATATGCGCTGGCAGATCTGTTCAAAGTATTCGGAGATCCAACCAGAATCCGTATTCTCTATGCATTGTCTGCCCAGGAATTGTGTGTTTGCGATATTGCTTCTGTTCTTGATATGACACAAAGTGCAATTTCCCATCAGCTTCGCATTCTGAAGCAGATGAAACTCGTCAAATTTCGCAGAGAGGGCAAAACGGTATACTATTCACTGGCAGATTCGCATGTAGAAACCATATTGAATCAAGGTCTGGATCATGTACTGGAATAAAGGCAGCAGGAACGTCTGACGACGTCCCTGCATTTTTCTTTATAACTTCAATTTTGCAAATGCATCGGCAAATGCGGAATTGATTGGTTCTTCTGCTTCTTTCTTCTGTTTGTTCAGATAACGCTGCACATCTTTTTTGCTGACTCCGGCGCCTTCCTTTTCTCTTCTTGCCGTAAAAGCAGAAAGTTTCTCCTTATAACCGCATGCACAAAGAAAGGTATCTTCTTTTCCCTTTACATACAATTCCATCTTCTTATGACATTTCGGGCATCTGGCGTTGGACGTTCTGGAAATTGTCTCCCTGTGTCCGCATTCCCGGTCCTGACATACCAGCATTTTGCTGTTTTTCCCATTTACAGAAAGCATTCTTTTTCCACAGACGGGACATTTCACATTCGTCAGATTATCATGTCGGAAGGTACCGTCTCCTGTTTTAATTTCCTGAATCAGCGTCTGTGTATATGCGCGAATATCAGTCAGAAAGGCAGCATCTTTCAGTTTTCCTTCTGCTATCTTCGAAAGCTTCATTTCCCAGTCTGCAGTCAGTTCCGGTTTTTTCAGGTCTTCCGGTACCAGCTCCAGAAGCTGTCTGGCTTTTGAAGTAATAAAAATATCATTTCCTCTCTTTTCCATAAGAAATGTATGAAAAAGTTTATCAATAATATCCGCTCTTGTAGCGACCGTTCCAAGACCGCCTGTTTCTCCCAGTGTCCGGGCTGCTTTTGCATCATGCGTTTCCATATATTTCACCGGATTTTCCATAGCAGACAAAAGTGTCGCTTCATTAAAATGAGCCGGTGGTTTTGTCTGGTCTTTGACCAGATCCACCTTTCCAACAGAAAGTTTCTGTCCCTTTTTTAATTCCGGCAGTGTCTGCTCTTTGGGTCTGGATTCCTCTTCTGTCTCTTCTTCCTCTGACCAATTTCCCTCATATACTTCTTTCCAGCCTGCATGTCTGACAATTTTCCCTTTTGCTATAAAACATTCACCAGCAGCACTGGATTTTATCGTTGTCTGTTCATATTCAAAAGGCGGATACAATACACTTAAAAATCTCCGTACGACCAAATCATAAATTTTTCTCTCTTCGTTTGTCATATGATCGAGCTGGACAAACTGTTCCGTAGGAATGATTGCATGATGATCACTGACTTTTTTGTCGTCCACAAAAGACTTTCCTGCTTTGATCGGTTTCATGGACAACATCCCTGCCATTTTCCGATACGGACCTACTGCACAGGCTTTCAGTCGATCCTGCAACGTTCCTACAATATCCGATCCTATGTATCTGGAATCGGTTCGCGGATAAGTGAGTACTTTATGATTTTCATAAAGACGCTGCATAATATTCAATGTCTCTTTCGCTGAAAATCCGAACTTTCGATTAGCATCTCTTTGCAGTTCTGTAAGATCATACAAAGCCGGTGCGTAAGTTTTTTTTGCGGTTTTTTCTACGGATTCTACAACCAACTCTGCTCCCAGTATTTGCTTCCTCAGCTCTTGCATTCGGTCTTGATTGAAGGAGCGGTAAGATCCGCTTTTTCTGTCCTGCCAGACAAACTGTACGGCTCCTGCCGTCACATGCATCCCATAATAGTCTTCCGGCTTAAAATTGCGTATTTCTTCTTCCCGCTTAGCGATCATAGCCAGCGTTGGTGTCTGTACACGGCCACAGGAAAGCTGCGCATTGTATTTACAGGTCAGTGCTCTTGTCGCATTGATTCCCACCAGCCAGTCTGCCTCTGCTCTTGCAGACGCAGCCTCATAAAGATGATTATACGCCCTTCCATCCTTCAGATTGGCAAATCCATCCCGAATTGCCTTATCTGTCACAGAGGAAATCCAAAGACGCTTTATCGGCTTCCTGCAGTTTGCCTTCTCCAGTATCCATCTGGCTACCAGTTCTCCTTCCCTTCCCGCATCCGTCGCAATAATGATCTCTTTGACATCCTTTCTGTAAAGCTGAGTCTTTACCGCATTGTACTGTTTTGCAGTCTGTTTGATTACAACTAGCTCCATTTTTGCGGGCATCATAGGAAGATGCTCCATTTTCCACTCTTTGTATTTGTTATCGTATCCTTCCGGATCTGCCAGTGTGACCAGATGCCCTAAGGCCCATGTCACAATATACTGTTCCCCTTCGAGTGCTCCGTTTAATTTTTTACTGCAATGAAGAACTCTGGCAATGTCTCTGGCAACCGAAGGCTTCTCTGCAAGAACCAATGATTTCATTTATCCTATCCTTTTTACATTACCTTTCCGAAAAATTCTGTTGTTTTCTTTACCTTCTTCATTACATCATCAAACATCTCCGGTGTCAAGGACTGCTTTCCATCACAAAGCGCCTTTTCCGGATTATTATGCACCTCGATCATCACACCGTCTGCTCCTGCTGCAATGGCCGCCATGGTAAGCGGTTCCACCATAAAACGGATACCTGCTGCATGACTTGGATCGATGATGACAGGTAAATGTGTTTTTGATTTCAACATAGGAATTGCTGAAATATCCAGGGTATTTCTCATGGAAGTTTCAAATGTACGGATTCCGCGTTCACACAGAATGACATTTTCATTTCCGCCTGCCATAATATATTCTGCACTCATTAACAGTTCATCCAGGGTATTTGCCATACCACGTTTCAAAAGGACCGGTTTATTCACTGTTCCAACTTCTTTGAGCAATTCAAAGTTCTGCATATTTCTTGTTCCGATCTGAATCACATCTACCTCTTCAAACAGTTCCAGATGACTTGGACTCATAATCTCTGTCACAATCGGAAGACCGGTTGCTTTTTTCGCTTCCAGAAGCAGTTCCAGGCCATTTTTTCCCAGTCCCTGGAAAGAGTATGGGGAAGTTCTCGGTTTGAATGCACCGCCTCTTAAAAGCCCGGCACCGGAAGCCTGCACATCCTGTGCCACTTCAATCATCTGTTCCTTGGTTTCTACGGAACAAGGACCTGCGATCACCTGGAAGTTGCCGCTGCCGATCTTTCTTCCGCATACATCCACGATCGTATCCTGCGGATGCATGCTTTTATTCGCTTTTTTATAAGGTTCCCGGATTCGCTTTACAGACTCTACCACTTCCATAGCTCCGATCTGCTCTTCATCCAGTTCCGTGGTATCCCCGATCAGACCAATCAGCAACGTGTTCATTCCCTGAGAGATATGCAGCTTCAATCCCTTTTCCAGAAAACTTTCTTTCAATTCTTCTACTTTTTTCTCATCCGCATTTTTCTTTAATACAATAATCATATCTTTTCCTCCAAAAAAAATACCGGTGTCTGCCTGGCAAACACCGGTTAAAATCCTGTTCCTCCTGATTTCAGAATTCACGGACAGATGTTTTACCACAGCACAAAGAACCTGCGTTATAATAATAACCCAGATAACCATAGTAAAATCCAGTTGTCCATACGCTTGTACTGTGCATCATGGTAAAACTCCTTTCTTTTCTGATACTCAAATCATACTGATTTCTACAGGATTTGTCAACCCAAAAATCAAAAAATATTTTAACAGTTTAAAGTTTTACACTTTAAAGCGTATATTTTATATCACTTCTGCTTTTTCAAACTGACTGTTATACAGATTTGCATAGAATCCACCTTCTGCAAGAAGGGATTCATGGGTTCCCTGTTCAATAATATCCCCATCTTTCATAACAAGAATCAAATCTGCATCCCGGATCGTAGACAATCTGTGTGCAATCACAAAGCTGGTACGTCCTTTCATCAGATTGTCCATGGCTTTCTGGATCCGCTCTTCTGTTCTGGTATCAACAGACGATGTCGCCTCATCCAGAATCATGATTTTATTATCTGCCAGAATGGCTCTTGCAATCGTCAGAAGCTGTTTCTGTCCCTGCGAAATATTACTGGTTTCTTCATTCAGTTCCATCTGGTACCCTCCCGGCTGGGACATAATAAAATGATGCACATGCGCTGCTTTGGCCGCTGCGATGACTTCCTCATCCGTTGCATCCAGACGTCCATATCGGATATTTTCCATGATGGTTCCATGAAACAGCCAGGTATCCTGCAGAACCATACCAAACATTTCCCGCAATTCACTTCGATTAAATGTTTTCACATTGTGACCATCAATTAAAATTTCTCCGGAATTCACATCATAAAAACGCATCAGCAGCTTAATCATGGTCGTTTTGCCTGCTCCGGTAGGACCGACAATTGCAACCTTCTGTCCTGCTTTTACTTTCGCATTGAAATCATGGATAATCATTTTTTCCGGACGATATCCAAAAGAAATATGAGAAAACTGCACATTTCCCTCCACCGTCTCTACATCTGCCGGATGTTCCACCGTCTGATCTTCCTCTTCCACATCCAGGAACTCAAATACACGTTCCGAAGCTGCTGCGGAAGACTGCAGCATATTGGTAACCTGTGCGATCTGCTGAATGGGTTGTGTAAAGTTTCGGATATACTGGAAAAATGCCTGTACATCGCCCACTTCGATACTTTTCTTAATGACAAGGAAGCCACCCAGCAGTGCAACCATCACATATCCGAGATTGCCCACAAACTGCATAACAGGCATCATAATTCCTGAGAAAAACTGAGATCGCCATGCAGAAGTATAAAGCTTTTCATTTACCTTCTCAAATTCTTCGATTACATCCTCTTCTTTGTTAAACGCCTTTACCACATTGTGTCCACTGTAGATTTCTTCTACCTGTCCATTGACTTCACCCAGATATTTCTGCTGTGCCTGGAAATATTTCTGAGAATGCTTCATCACTTTACCGATAATCATCATAGATACCGGCAAGATCAGCAGTGCTGCCAATGTCATCCATACATTGATGCTGAGCATCATCACAAGAACACCCACCAGCGTAGTGCAAGAGGTGATCAACTGTGTCACACTTTGGTTGATTCCTGTCTGCAGGGTATCTACGTCATTGGTGATACGGGAAAGAATTTCACCGTGCGTCCTGCTCTCAAAATATTTCACCGAAATCCGGTTGATTTTTTCCGAAATATCTTTTCGCAGATTATACGTTACATCGTTGGAAATTCCTGTCATAATATATCCCTGGATAAAAGAAAGTAAGGAACTGACAAGATACAGACACAGTACACCTGCCAGAATCCGGGCAATCTTCTCAAAATCGATTCCGCTTCCTCCACTGATTTTTGATACAAGACCGGTATATAATTCCGTAGTTGCTTTTCCAAGGATCTTCGGTCCGATAATATTAAATACGGTTCCGCCCACAGCAAAAAATACCATCAGAATCAGACGCCCTTTATATCTTTCCATGTATTTCAGCAGGCGAAGCATGGCTCCTTTAAAGTTTTTGGCCTTCTCTCCTGTCATTCCTTTTCCGTGCCCCATAGGGCCTCCATGTCTTCTTGCTCCATTACTCATTGGCCAACTCCTCCTTTGATAACTGTGACATGGCAATCTGCTGATAAACCTCACAAGTTTTCATAAGTTCCTTATGGGTTCCCTGTCCTGCAATTTTCCCTTCATCCAGTACCAGAATCTTGTCTGCATGAAGAATGGTACTGATTCTCTGGGCTACGATCAGTGTTGTCGCATCTTTTGTTTCTTTTTTCAATGCACGGCGCAAAACCACATCTGTCTTATAGTCAAGAGCAGAAAAACTGTCATCAAAGATATAAATTTCCGGATTTTTTGCAATTGCTCTGGCAATAGAAAGCCTCTGCTTCTGTCCGCCGGATACATTGGTTCCTCCCTGCGCGATATCTGCATGCATTCCTTTGTCTTTTTCTTGAATAAATTCCCACGCCTGCGCAATCTGGGCTGCATGCACTGCGTCCTCTTCTGTAGCAGTTTTTTTGCCATACCGGATATTCGAATCAATCGTTCCGGAAAAAAGTACTGCTTTCTGGGGAACATACCCGATCCGCTCCCTCAGATTATGAAGTTCCATATCACGGATATCCACACCGTCTACTGTGATTCTTCCTTCTGTCACATCAAAGAAACGGGGAATCAGATTGACCAGTGTACTCTTTCCGCTTCCTGTACTTCCGATAAATGCCACAGTCTCACCTTTGTGAACCGTAAAATCAATATCTGTAAGTGTGTTTTCGTCTGCTCCCGGATATGCAAAGCTTACATGTTCAAAACGGATTTCTCCTTTTTCCTCTGCAGCCGGTGTCAGAATTTTTTCCGGATTTTCAATCGTAACTTCTGTTTCCAGAACCTCATTGATTCTTTTTGCAGAAACACCGGCTCTTGGAAGCATGATAGACATCATCGTAATCATGAGGAACGACATAATGATCTGCATTGCATACTGCATGAAAGCCATCATATTTCCTACTTGCATCGTTCCTGCATCCACTGCGTGGGATCCATTGTAAATAATCAACACCGTGATTCCATTCATGATCAGCATCATAAGCGGCATCATAAAAGTCATACAACGATTGACAAAAAGATTGGTTCTGGTCAGCCTTGCGTTTGCCTCTTCAAACCGTTCCTCTTCCTGTTTTTCCCTGGAAAAAGCCCGGATCACCGAAATACCGGTAAGAATTTCCCTCGATACCAGATTCAGCTCATCAATACGATACTGTAAAATCTTAAATTTGGGCATTGCAACTTTAAACAAAACAAATACAAGAAGCAAAATAGATGCTACTGCAACGCCAAGAATCCAGGTCATGGATACATCCGTCTGCAACACTTTCAGCACACCACCCACACCAAGAATCGGTGCATACAGAACCATACGGAAAATCATGGCAAAGACCATCTGAATCTGCTGAATATCGTTGGTACTTCTCGTAATCAGGGAAGCCGTAGAAAAATGATTCAGTTCTTCCCCGGAAAATGAAATCACTTTCCGATAGACACTGTTTCGCAGATTTCGTCCAAGAACAGCTGCCACACGGGCAGACAGGAACGTAACCGAAACGGCGGCCAGCATGATCACCAATGCCATTCCCAGCATTTTCAGACCTGCGAAAAGAATATAACGGATCTGCAGCGCATCCACATCGATTCCCTGCTCCTCATACTCCTGCAGTACATACTGTACCGCTGCCTGAGTGCGAATGGATTCCGGCATTTCCTTCATCTTCTCTGTCACAGCAGCAGAAATCTGTGCAAACTGTTCTTTTGGCATTGCTGCAAGAACCTGCCACAAATCCGTATCTTCCGGAAGCTGCATCTGTTCTTCCAGCTTTGCTGCCTCCTCTTCACTGTTGAAAGTCTGTGCAGCCATCATAGGAACACTCAGAATCCGGTTCAATTCCTCTCTTTCCTCTTTTGAAATCTCTTTTCGCTGATAAATCCCGTCTTTTAACGTGTAATTTTCTTTTACCCGGTCAGCCTCTTTTTCATCCAGGAACAAACAAAGCTGCTCCATAGATTCTTCCCGTATCGTATCCGGAACCCCATCTTCCAGACCCTTCTGCTGGATTCCTACATTTACAATTTTGGAAGTATAATCCGGCAAAGCCAGATCACAATATGCCTGTAAAAATAAAAGAGCAATAATCAGTACAATGTAATGCCAACGCTCTTTCATATACCGAAACATCTTTAACATAACGTCACTCCTTATTCGTATTTTACCTGTTCCAGATTTTCGATCATCCGCCTGAAAAAGCATTTCATAAGATGCATTTCTTCTTCCGAAAATCCCTGAAAAACTGCCGCTTCACTTTCTTCTACAATTTCCTTCAGACTACATCCAATGCGCTTTCCTCGCTCAGTCAGATAAATACGCCAGATTCTCTGATCCTTTTCATCTTCCCTGCGGACAAGCAGCCCCGATTTTTCCATACGTTTTATGGATACTGCAACTGTAGAAGCTTTGATTTTCATTTCCTCACAGATTTCCCGCTGACTTAGCCCCTCTTTTCTTCCCAGAAGAAACAACATGGGAACCTGTTTGGGATGCACCTCCAGTTCCTTCAGCTTTCTGAATGCCTTTCCATAATAGAGATGTATGATATGGGTAAATAAACTTTGCAAACTATCCACTTCCTCACCTCCTGGCTCTTGTTTAGTTAGTCGACTAACATAGTTTAGTCTCATTTTCCAGAAATTGCAAGTTTGAAATAGCTGATTTATAAATATTTTACGAATGCTTTATTTCTGAATAAGAAAATGACCACAAAGAAACATTTCTGCTCCTTCGTGGTCGTTGTTGAATTTTCTGCAGCTTTGCTGCTATTTGATTTTAATGAAACTTGCACTGGCTGCTGGTACTGTCAGCATCCCGTCTTTCAGCACAGCTTCCCCATTATTTGCATAAATAATTTCTTTTCCGTCTTCTGTATCAATTCTGCAGGTCACTTCCTTTCCGGAAGGATTGACTGCAATAACAATGGTTTCTTCTTTTCCTGTACGTTTATACACCAGAGGATAGGCATTTTCTTCTGCATAGAGGAACTCAACAGGTGCATTGCTCTGGAGCGCCTCATGAGCCAGACGAATTCCATTTAGTTTCTTCACTTCATAATAAAGAGAATTTTCATCTGCTTTCTGTGATTTCACAGTAGGGCGTTTTTTATCCGGATCTGTCATAATATACAGTTCTTCCGGTTTGGCACTGGAAAATCCTGCATTGGTGCTGTCATCCCACTGCATAGGAGATCTGGATCCCGTTCTTTCATATCCACCTTCTACGGAACGGATTCCTGCCAGATAATTCATGCCAATTTCATCACCGTAGTAAATGAAAGGTGCTCCCGGCATAGACAGCAGAAATGCAAATGCAATTTTTACTTCTTCATCATCCAGTTTTTCTTTGATACGTGTCATATCATGGTTACCGGAAGGAATACAGATCAGTCCCTTTCCGTTTGTCTTATTATAATTTTCTACGTAAGTATTGATAAATTCAGCAATGTTTCCTTTTCCTTCCCGTTTAAAATACGGATTCTCACTGCGGAACAAATCCATATAGTGAGAAGGACCGAAATGTAGAAGGAAGTCCATATGATAGCCTCCTTCCAGAGATTTGTCCGGCTGTCCCCACTCGGAAATCATTGCAGCATCTGGAAACTCTTCATCCAGAAATGCACGGAAATCCTGCCACAGGGCAATCGTACCTTTTCCCTCTTCATCATTCTTTACAAGAGATCCTGCCATGTCCACACGGAAACCGTCGCATCCAAGACCAAGCCAGAAACGCATTACATCCTTCATAGCTTCCCTGGTAGCCAATGCCTCCGGAGAATTCATATCCTTCTGCCATGACTCTGTGACCTTATAAAAACCGTAATTCAAAGCAGGCTGCGTGCTGTAATAATTCACTGCACAGGAACCGTCCCTATCAGAAAGTCCCCTCACACATCCACTTATATTGTTGATTCCCTCAAATCCTTTCCATGCCCTGTCCGTCCAGATATATCTATGAGAAAACTCATTTTCTTCCGGACTTAAAGATGCCTGAAACCACGGATGCTCAATAGAAGTATGTCCGGGTACCAGATCCAGAATCACATGCATGTCTCTTTCATGTGCAGCCTGAAAGAGTTCCTTTAAATCTTCATTTGAACCATATCTGGGTGCTGCCTTGCAATAATCAGCCACATCATATCCTGCATCGGAAAATGGCGACAGGAAACAGGGATTCAGCCAGACTGCATTACATCCCAGTTCCCTGATATAATCCAGTTTTCTGATAATCCCCTGAAAATCTCCTATCCCGTCTCCGTTTGTATCCAGAAAACTCTGTGGATAAATTTCATAAAAAATTGCATTATCTAACCATGTCGGCATTGTCTTTTCCTCCTGAATAAAATCCTGTCTATATTTAATCTATAGTTCGATTTTAATACCGGAATCATAAAATTTCCTCCGTTTCTGTGATTAAAAACTATATTATTTTGACTTCTAATCTGACAGTGCAGGCCACATGATATAAAACATGGTTACAAAACATGCCGTCCCTCCGATAAAATTAGAAACCGGCTCTGCAAGAAAGACGCCATTTACACCAAGTCCTGCGATATGGGGTAAAAGCAGGGTAAGCGGCACCACGATCACTGCTTTCCGAAACAGAGAGAAAAAGATTGCCTGTTTTGCCTTTCCAAGCCCTGTAAAAACAGTCTGTCCCGCAAACTGTAAAGACATAAAGCAAAATCCAAAGAAATAAATCCGCATGGCAGGAACTCCTACCGCTACGAGTTCTTTGCTTCCGTTAAACAAATGAATAAACATTTCCGGGATAATCAAAGTCAGGAGCCATACAAGGGAAGTATAGCAAATGCAGATCACAGACATGAATTTGATCCCCTGTTTTACACGGGTATATTCTTTTGCACCGTAGTTAAATCCGATTACGGGCTGTGCGCCCTGCGTCAGTCCATTAACCGGAACCGTTAATACCTCACGGACCGAATTGATGATCGTCATAATCCCTACATAGATATCTCCGCCAAAATTATGCAGTGTCACATTGCATACAATCTGTACCATACAGTTCGTTGCCTGCATGATAAATCCGGAAAGTCCCAAAGAGACGATCTCTCTTACACAGGCTAAATCCGGTTTCCAGTAAGCCGGCCGCAGCTTGAGATGGGTCTGTTTTCCTGTCAAAAAGCGGAGGATCCAGCCTGCAGATACTGCCTGAGAAAGAACGGTAGCTGCTGCTGCTCCCTGTACGCCCCTGTGCAGGAGAAAAATAAATACCGGATCCAGAATAATATTGAGCACAGCACCGATGACGACGGTAAGCATTCCAATTCCGGCAAAGCCCTGGCAATTGATAAATCCATTCATTCCAATGGAAATCATAACAAAGACACTTCCCAACAGATAAATACTGATGTATTGATCTGCATAGGGAAAGGTCACATCACTGGCTCCAAGCGCATACAGAAGCGGTCTTTTCACCAGAAATCCCAAGAGTATCAGTACGATTCCTGTTGCAACCAGAAGGGTAAACGAATTTCCCATAATATGTTCTGCTTTTTCATTTTCCTGTCTGCCTCTTGCAATGGAACAAAGAGGCGGTCCTCCCGTTCCTACCAGAAAAGCAAATGCCATAATCACTGTAATGACAGGGAAACAGACCCCCACGCCAGTAAGAGCCGCTGTATCTGCACCCGGAATCCGCCCGATATACATACGGTCCACAATATTATAAAGTACGTTGATAAACTGTGCTGCGATCAAAGGCAGTGACAGTCGTAAAATATTCCCAGGGATACTTCCCTGGGAAAAATCATGCTCCTTTTCTTTTGTTGTATGTATGTTTCTCATTCTTCCTGCCTGATACCTATTAAAAACTTTGTCTGTAAGTACTGAGAAAATCTGCCAGTCTTCCTGTCGCATCTTTTAACTGTTCCACATTCGGCAGATATACAATACGGAAATGATCCGGCTGATTCCAGTTGAATCCTTTTCCGTGAGTCAGAAGTACTTTCTTTTCCTTAAGAAAATCAAGAACAAATTTTTCATCATCCAGAATGTTGAATTTTTTTGTATCAATTTTCGGGAAAATATAAAAAGCAGCTTTTGGTTTTACAGCAGACAAGCCCGGTATCTCATTGATGGCTTTGTAAATATATTCTCTCTGTTCATAAATTCTTCCCCCCGGAACCAGATAATTCTTCACACTCTGATAGCCTCCAAGAGCTGTCTGTACAATACACTGTGCCGGTACATTCGAACAAAGACGCATATTGGACAGCATATTCAGTCCCTCAATGTAATCTTTCCCCTTGTGTTTTGCACCACTGAGAATCATCCATCCACAGCGAAATCCTGCTACCATATGGGACTTGGAAAGACCATTTAACGTAACACAGAACAAATCCGGTGCCAGAGAAGCAATCGAAGTATGTTCGATTCCATCCATGGTAAGCCGGTCATAAATCTCATCCGAAAGAATCATCAGTTCATGTTCTCTTGCGAGTTCTACGATCTGCTCCAGAACTTCCCGTGGATACACGGCTCCTGTAGGATTGTTCGGGTTAATAATAACAATAGCTTTTGTCTTATCCGTAATCTTGCTTCTCATATCCGCAATATCCGGATACCACTCAGACTGCTCATCACAGATGTAATGAACCGCTTTTCCTCCTGCCAGTGTCACACAACCCGTCCAAAGCGGATAATCCGGGGATGGAACCAGAACTTCATCGCCATTATCGATCAGTCCCTGTGTTGCCATATTAATCAGTTCACTGACACCATTTCCTGTGTAAATATGTTCCATCGATACATTGGGAATATTTTTTATCTGGGCATACTGCATGATTGCCTTTCTGGCCGCAAAAATGCCATGGGAATCCGAATATCCCTGGGCATCCCGCAAAGTAGAAATCATATCCTCAATCACTTCCTCCGGAGCGGAAAATCCAAAAGGTGCGGGATTTCCGATATTCAGTTTTAATACATTAATTCCATTTGCCTGCATACGATTGGCCTCGTCCAGAACCGGCCCTCTTACATCATAACAGACATTATCCAGTTTTGAAGATTTTTTAAAGGTTCTCATGTCTCTTTCCTTTCCTGCTTTCCAACGATAAGATGCTATTGTCTAAAATTTTATCACTTCATATTTGAAATAGCAAGAGAATTGTTTTCCAGCCATTTGATCGCGCTGTACGTAAGAATCCCGCTTCCAAGAGACAGGATTTCCTCATTGAAGACTACATGATCGTTGTGCATTGGTTTCCCGAACATTGGGTTTTCCTGGGCAGTTCCTGCTCCAAGCAGCAGATAGGCACAGGGAATCTCATAAGTATAGGATGCAAAATCTTCCGATCCCATTCCTCCTTGTTCAAATAAAATTACTTTTTCCGGCGCTGTGATTTCTTTGGCATATTCTGCCATTTCTCTGACCAGATTCCGGTCATTCTGAAGAGGCGGCGCAGATGCGATTTCTGTTACTTTTGCTTCTCCCCGGAACAACGCTGCCGTCTGCGTGGAAATTTCTTCTATTCGCCTGTAGATCTGTCCGGCAAGATCCACATCCAGCGTACGGATCGTTCCTTCCAGCACCACTTCTTCCGGAATAATATTCGGTGCCTTCCCTCCTGAGAATTTACCGATTGTGAGTACTGCCGGCTTCATCGGTGAGATTTCCCTTGCAATGATCTCCTGAAGAGACAGATAAATATGTGCCGCAATATTGATTGGATCTACCCCTGTCTCAGGCATGGCTCCGTGACATCCGGTTCCCTTTACCGTAATCTGAAACAACGTGCAGCCAGCCATACAGGTACCCTGTCCGCACAAAATCATCCCGGAAGGAGTACCGGAATTTACATGAAGTGCCATTCCTGCATCTACATGCGGCTCCTCCAGTACACCGGCTTTGAGCATAGACTTTGCCCCTGTAAATCCCTCTTCATCAGGCTGAAAGACCAGCTTTACGGTTCCTTTGATCTCATGACGATTCTCCATTAGTAATTTCGCTGCTCCAAGCAACATGGTGGCATGCATATCATGACCACAGGCATGCATGGCATGATTGCAGGAAGCAAAGGAAACCGGTGCTTCTTCTTTAATAGACAGGGCATCCATATCCGCCCGCAAAAGAATGGTCTTTCCCGGTTCCTCTCCTTGCACAGTAGCTACAATTCCGCTTTCACAGATTTCTTTGGGTTCGTATCCATATTCCTCCAGCTTCTTTCTGACAAATGCCTTTGTCTGTGGCAGGAAGGGTCCCACTTCCGGGTTCTGATGCAGAGTTCTGCGGATTTCTGTCAGTTCCTGCTGTATATTTTTTGCTGCTTCTTTCACGAATTTACTATCCATTTTCACCGCTCCTTATCTATACAAAAAAGGTACATGGTATTATTATGTCCATGTACCTTAAATATTAGCACTATCTTTCTTCAGATGCAAACTGCATCCAGCAATTCTTTTGTATATTCTGCCTGCGGATGTTCAAACACCGCTTCTACTGTCCCCTGCTCCAGGATTTTTCCTTCTTTCATAACCATCACCCGATCACAGATCTGATAAATAACATTCAGGTCATGAGAAATAAACAAAATAGAAAGTTTCATTTCCTGCTGCACTTCATTCAGCAGTTCCAGAATCTGTTTCTGAATCGTCACATCCAGGGCAGAAACCGGCTCATCTGCAATGATGAAACCAGCCCCCTGTAAAAGTGCCAGCGCAATGCTGACTCTCTGACGCTGTCCGCCGGACAATTCCTTGGGTCTTCTTTTCAGATGTTCTTTTGTAAGTCCTGTCTTTTCTGCCATCTCTTCCACACGCTGTCTGCGAATTTCTTTTGGAATCTTCTGCATGCGAAGAGGTTCCTCCAGAATCCATCCGATTTTTTTTGACGGATTCAGAGAAGAAAAGGGATCTTGAAATACCATCTGGGGATTTTTTGTATAATGAATGATTTCTCCTTCTTCTGTTTTTATAAAACCGAGAATTGCTTTTGACAAAGTGGTCTTTCCGCATCCGCTCTCTCCCACTAATCCAAGAATCTCATTCTCATATAAGGTAAAGTTTACATCCTCCAGTACCTTCTGTTTCTGTTTTCCTTCTTTATAAGAGGTACTGATATGTTTTACTTCCAGAACAGGCTTCATTTCTCTATTTCCCCTTTCTCAGACTTCTGTTTTCCCCTGTTTCTTTGTCTTAAAGAGGTTGTTCTGTCTGGTATGGCAGCCAGAAGTTTTCTGGTATATGCTTCTGTGGGATTTCGGAAGATTTCTTCTACCATTCCCTGCTCCACCGCTTTTCCCTGATTCATAACAATCACCCGGTCACACAGTTTTCTTACCACACCAAGATCGTGGGAAATAAAAAGAATTCCTGTCCCTTCCTTCTGATTGATTCGCTTGAGAAGTTTTAAAATCTGTGCCTGAATGGTGACATCCAAGGCCGTAGTCGGTTCATCTGCAATAATCAGGGAAGGGCTTGTAATCAATGCAGCCGCAATCATAACGCGCTGCCGCATTCCTCCGGAAAGTTGATGCGGATATTTTCTATAAAGTTCTTCCGGCGAAGGAAGCTCTACTTTTCGCATCATTTCCAATGCCTTTTCTTTCCGTTCTGCCGGACTGTCCTTTGTGTGAATCCTGAGTGGTTCTTCTACCTGTTCCCCAATCGTAAGCAAAGGATTCAGGGAAGTCATAGGCTCCTGAAAAACAATTCCGATTTCCTTTCCGCGGATTTCACGCAGCTCTTCCTCCTGACACTTCAGAATATCTTTCCCACCAAAAAGGATTTCTCCCTGCGGCATTTTCGCATGGCTTTCCAGAAGTCCCATAACCGATAAAGCTGTCTGTGTTTTACCGGAACCGGATTCTCCTACAATTCCCAGGATTTCTCCCTTTTCCATAGAAAAAGACAAGTTTTCCACAATTTTTGAAGGAGGAACGGTATCATGAAATTCAATCACAAGATTTTTTATTTCCAGTAAATGCATCTTATCTTCCTCCCTTCTTCTGAAGCCCGTCACTCATCAAGGAAAAGCCAAGTGCCAGCAGAATCACTGCAATTCCGGGAAATAATGCACACCAGGGTGCGGTAGCCAGATACGTCTGAGACTCGGAAAGCATCCGTCCAAGACTGGCATCCGGAGGCTGTACGCCGATTCCCAGATAACTCATCCCTGCTTCCGCAAGAATGGCATTATTAAATCCGATTGCAGCAGTCGCAAACACAGTAGGCAGAACATTCGGCAAGATGTGAACAAAGATAATCCGCATATGCGGCACACCCATCAGTCTTGCACTTTTTACATAATCCATTTCCCTCTGAGAGAGGAATTCACTTCTTGTCATTCTGGCAAAACTCGGAATAAATACCACAGCCAGAGCCAGTATTACATTATATTTTCCAGGTCCCAGAATACTGATAAATACAAGAGCCAGCAAAATACTGGGAAAAGAAACCACTGCATCGTTAAACCGCATCAACACCTCATCCAGCCAACCGCCGAAATATCCGGTAAAGGCACCGATCACAAGACCGGTACCTCCTCCCAGAACGACTGTGGCAAATGCCACAAAAAAAGTCGTCCCGGTTCCCTTCATCACACGGCTGAAAATGTCCCTTCCAAACTGATCACATCCGAACAGATGGAACAGAGAAGGGGCAGCAAATTTTGCCGTTCCATTCATAGCGTCCGGATCGTAAGGAGTATAAAAAGAACCGATCAGCAAAAATACAAACATAAAAGCTGCGAGACAAAGACCTGTCATAAAAGTTCTGCTTTTCTTCTTCATATGTGCTCCTTTCTTTCATGCCTGGATCCGAATTCGTGGATCGATCTTTGCATAAAGCACATCCACGGCAAAATTAACCAGTACCACCATTGCTGCAATCAGAACAATAATTCCCTGTACAACCGGATAATCGCGATTTGATATGGAAGTGATCAGCAGACTTCCCATGCCCGGAATCGTAAATACCTGTTCCATAATAATCGTATTTGCCATAATATCTGCAATGGTCATAGCCCAGAAGGTCAGTACAGGAATCAGTGCATTCTTCAACACATGTTTATACATAACATGAGAAGGTTTCCCTCCTCTGCTGTAAGCAGTCCGCACATAATCCATGCGCAGCTGAGAAATCACGGAGCTGCGCAGCATCTTAACACCCATCGCGGCTTTCGGAAGAGCGATTGCAACACTAGGGGCAATCAGATACGCCAGAAATCCTCCAAAACTCTCTTTTATGGAAATATACTCTCCCGGCGTAAACCATCTCAGGGCCAGACCGAAAATATAAGTGATCAAGATTCCAATCAGAAATCCTGGAACAGACATCACAATCTGATTGCAGGTCATAAGGAAACGATCCAAATGTCCGCCCTCGTGCTGAGCGGTAAAAATTCCAAGCGGCAGGGAAATCACAAGAATCATAAAAAAGCCCATAATTACCATGGCTACGGTAATGGGAATCTTATCTGCGATCATAGTGCTGACAGGCATTGCATAGCTGTAAGATTCTCCCATATCTCCTTTTACAAAATCTTTCAGCCACAGACCATAACGTACCAATACCGGCTTGTCCAGTCCCATCTCTTTTTGCAGTGCCTCCACCTGTTCTTTCGTTCCTTCCGTGCCAAGCCTGGATTTCGCCGCATCTCCCGGAATTACGGAAAAAGCGAAGAAGGACAAAAAAGAGACAATTAACAAAGTTATAATGAGAGTACCTGTTTTTTTCATAATAAATTTCATAGTCGTCCTTCTCCTTTTCCTGTTGTTTTCCAATTATTCGCTGACTTTATAAATTTTGGACATATCCATTACATACAAAGGATAAAATGCATATCCATCATAAGTATTTCTCAGCACAACTTCCGATGCCATATCCTGAATATAGACATTTGCTGCATCTTCATTCAGAATGGTTTCCATTTTCTTATACAGTGCAATCTGTTCCTGATCATTTGTACTCTTTTTTACCTGCTGATACAGATCATCGTATTCTTCATTCTTGAAGTTAATGAAATTTTTGGAAGAATCAGACACAAAACGTTCCAGTAATGCACGACCGCTTAAATATGCAGCATCCACACCAACGACCGTAGACTGGAATTTTCTGTCTGTATAAACATCGCTGAGCCAGCTGTCCCATTCTACAAGCTGAATCTCTGCATTGACACCGACCTGTTTCAGCTGTTCTACCAGAACCTGTGCAGTGTCCACATGCTGCTGATAGTTAGACGGAACGGTAATTGTCATGTCAAATCCATCCGGATATCCTGCCTCTGTAAGAAGCTGCTTTGCTTTCTCCACATTCTGGCTATACACCTCTGCAAGTTCCGGCATATAATATTTTTCAAAAGCCGGGAACATACTGCTTCCGATAATCGTACCTCTTCCGTCAGCTACCATATCCAGAACTTCCTGACGATTTACCGCATAGCAGAGAGCCTGACGTACTTTCACATCATTGAACGGTTCTTCTGCATTATTCAGATAAAGCGCCTGAACCAGGTTCATACCACCTTCATAAAAACGAAACTCCTCTTTCTGAAGCTGCGCAGACTGTGCCGCCTCAATTCTGCAGAACATATCAAGAGAACCTGCATTGAGTCCTGTGGCAATGGCATTTCCGCTTACAATTTTAAAAGTCACTTCATCCAGATATGCCTGATTATCCGGATCCCAGTAACCAGCAAATTTTTTGATCTTGATATTTTCCTGAGGAGAACGTGATTCATACATAAATGGACCGGTTCCTACTGGTTTTGTATCCAGTTCTGCATAATCCTTCGGGACAACAGCCACGATCAGATAAGCCAGAAATTCCGTATCTGCCTCTTTCAGATTGATCACGATTGTTTTGTCATCCGGAGTTTCCACGCTTTCCACATTAGAAAACGCTGCTATCAACGGTTCCGTTCCATCCGTGATACCAGCGCATCTCTCAATTGAATATTTCACATCGTCTACGGTAACGTCCGCTCCATTGTGGAATTTGATTCCCTCACGCAGTGTAAAGGTATAAGTCTTACCCTCGTCCGAAATGGTATGGGACTGTGCTACAGCATCGATATAATTTCCCTCTTCATCAGGCTTTACAAGGCCTTCATAAATATTAAATAGGATTTCTTTCGTTCCTGCCGCTACGGATTTGTGTGGGTCAAGACTATCCTCAAGATCCTGAGGAATTCCTACTACAATAGAACCTCCCATGGTTGGTTCCGTTTTTGTTTCACTAGAACTTTCCGTGTTGCTTTGAGACTCTTTACCGCTTTCCTTTTTGTCCTGGCATCCACCAAGTACAATAGTAAGGGTAAGTGCAAAGAGCAGTAACATCATTTTTCTTACTCTTTTCATTGTTTCTCCTTTAACATAGAAGTTCCCTCATTATGTAATTGTCAAGGTCATTGTAGCGAACACAGGAAAAAATTGCAAGTACAATTTCCCGTACAATCTGTAGTCGCCTGCAGACACGTTACAG
>JALFGN010000021.1 GCA_022777285.1 Blautia sp. | reverse complement strand
AGTCCGCCGTGCCATGGCAGAACTTGGTTACGAGGCAGGCATACAAGCTACCTCTTCTCAGGATTCTAAAATCATTTGCATCATCCTTCCTCCCTCTCCCCGGGCAGTTTATGAAAACCCCTTTTATCTGGAAGCCATCCGGGGAATCAGTCAGTTCTGCAATCGTCACCAGTACATCAGTACTGTGATCACCGGTCAGAATGAAGAAGAACTTCTGGATGCCATCAACACTATGATCAAAAACGGACATGCAGATGGATTTATTGTTCTTTATTCCAGAGAAAATGACAGAATTATTGATTATCTGTACAACGAGGGATTTCTGTACGTTCTGATCGGTAAAGCTCATCAGTTTGCCAATCAGACCATTTATGTCGACAACGACAACGCCCTTGCCGGTCAGGATGCTGCCGAATACCTGTACCATCTCGGTCACAGGAAGATCGCTTATCTGGGAAGACCAGATAATATGTTGTTCTCTTCCGACCGCAAAGCCGGATACCAGCTTACCCTTTTGAAGCATGATCTGCCTGTCCGGCCGGAGTACTATGTAGAAGCAGAATCCTTTTCCATTGATGATGACCAGAATATACGAAACCTTTTGGAAATGGAAGATCGCCCTACAGCTATCATTGTATGTGATGACATTCTGGCACTTTCTCTGGAACGACTGTGTTTGCGCTGCGGGCTGTCCATACCGGAAGATCTGTCAATTATTTCTTTTAATAATTCTCTGTTTGCCCGGCTTACGTCTCCCGAGCTTACTTCTGTTGACATTAATACCTTTCAGCTTGGAATTGAAGCAGCTTCACAGATTATCAATCATATTGAAAATCCAAATCTTATGGCTACAAAAATCATCGTTCCCCATTCTCTTGTGGAACGGGACAGCTGTCGAAAGATCTGAAAATCGGAATCCGTGATGAGAAATCAGGGATTCCGAAAAAATGTCATTTTTCAGAAACAAAAATAAACCCTGTTTACATTTCCGTAAACAGGGCTTTCACCGTGCGTTAGAGGATTCGAACCCCCGACCTTTTGGTCCGTAGCCAAACGCTCTATCCAGCTGAGCTAAACGCACATACTTTATTATTGTTTATTTTCTGTTGCCTCAACAACAAAATGAATTATACTTGATATTTTTTCAAAAGTCAACCCCTTTTCCCAATTTTTTTCAATATTTTTTTCAGTGGATAACTGCAGAAGAAGGCTCTCTACCGTTATCCACTGACATTCACAATTAATCCATTTTCAGAATCATTCCCAGAATTCTTTTTGCACAGATTTCAATTTCTTCTCTTGAAATATATCCCTGATCCAATGCCTCTTTCACACGTTCCGGATATCCATTGGCCATCTTTATATCATTTCCGGCTTTTGTTTCTCTGTAATGTTCTCCCAGAGTCCACCAGTCGGTTGTAACCATACCTTGATATCCCCACTCTTCTCTCAAAATACCTGTAAGAATATCCTTGTTTTCTGAAGCCTGTACACCATTAATTAAATTATAGGAAGACATGATGGTATAAGGAGCGGCTTCTTTCACAATAATCTCGAATGCTTTCAGATAAATTTCTCTGAGCGCCCGTTCAGACACTCTGGAATCACTGTCCTTACGGTTGGTTTCTTTATTATTGCAGGCAAAATGCTTCACACTTGCCCCAATATGTCTTGACTGGATTCCCCGTACCATAGCAGCTCCTGATTTTCCTGCCACAAGCGGGTCTTCTGAATAATATTCAAAATTTCTTCCGCATAAAGGACTTCTGTGAATATTAACAGCCGGTGTCAGCCACACACCAATATTATTTTCTTTTACTTCTGCGGCTCCTGCCTCACCAATCGTTTCAATCAACTCTGTATCCCAGGTACACGCCAATAAGGTTGCGCAGGGCCATGCAGTTGTATTTACACCACATTCCGGTCTGATTCTCAGGCCTGCAGGTCCGTCTGCGGTCATCACATTTGGCACGCCATATTCCGGAAGATTTCCCATACCAAACGTATTGGCTACTCCTGTATTTGGCTGTCCCCCCAGAAGATGGATCAAATCTTCATCCCCAAGTTCCGCCACAAATTCATCGAATGTTCGTTTTCCCTCTGCCACTTCAATCAATTTTATTTTTCCGTCTTTGTCCATCTGGGCAAAAGAGGTTCTTTCCTTTGCGCGCACACCTGGAATGATTCCCTCCAGTGTTTTCTTATCCTGTCGTTTCAGGCCTTCTTCTTCCTGATATTCTCCGGTTGGAAGTTTCTCATATGTACCATCAGCCAACAGTCTTTTTTCCAGCTTCTTCGGTGATGCTTTTGCAGAGAACTGTTGTGTCACGATTGTATCCGGCACTTCATATGTAAACTCTATCTGTTTCGCATCCCGTACATTATTTCCCACATAGAATACGTACGTTCCCGGTTCCAGCACATAAGCAGATTTACACACTTTTCCCAGATCATCATAAGATGCCATATCAGCCACAGCAAAAGACAGTTTCATAAGCTGTGTTTCTCCCGGAAGAAGCAGACGTGTCTTTCCATAAGCCCCCAACACTTTTGCCGGTTTTCCAAGTTTTCCCTGCGGCGCTCCATAATACACCTGCACAACTTCTTTTCCTGCTTTATTTCCTGTATTGGTCACCTGTACCGGGATCTGAATCTTTCCATCTTTTTCAATGCTTCCATTCTCCGGTTCCGGCACACGAATCTGAAATTCTGTATAAGAAAGCCCATATCCAAATGGATAATTTACTTTTTCTGCTGCTCCCGGAAGCGTCTCAAAATAACGGTAACCGACATAAATGTCTTCTGTATAATCCACATAATAAACAGATTCATGAAAATTTTCTGTAGATGGATAATCTTCCAGAGAAGCCGCAAAAGTGTCCACCAGCTTGCCGGAAGGATTTACATCTCCGCACAACACATCTGCTGCTGCAAGTCCGCCTTCCATACCTCCCTGCCATGCCATGAGTACAGAAGAAATCTGATCATCCTCTTTGAACCAGCTGGTATCTACCATACCACCCACATTCATAACCACGATCACATTGGAAAATCCCTCTTTTACTTTTTTTACCAGTTCTGCTTCTCCATTGGTAAGATAAAAATCTCCATTCTCAAAGATTTCATTGCTCAATTTCATCTGCTTTTTTTCTTCATCCCAGAGTTCATAACCATCTTCATGAATCTCACATTTTCTGTCCCATCCTTCTCCCGAGAACCGGCATATGGTCACAATCGCCGTATCTGCACAGGCTTTTGCCTTTTCAAATAAATCCTCCGGCAGTTCCGGTTCTCTTGTCATACCGGGAACGGCTCCATTTTCATACTGTTCTTTGATATTTTTCTCGTAAAATTCCGGAAGCTCGTGGAACAGAGACAACTTTCCTTCCTGTTCTTTGATTTTCATCCCCTCATACAGATTTCTGATATATGCTACGGTAACGTCTCCGCTTCCTCCGCCGCCTTTCACATAATCTACGGTACCCTTTCCAAAAAGAGCTACACGAGCACCTGCCTGCAGAGGAAGTCTGTTTTCTTCATTTTTCAGCAGAACCATCCCTTCTCCTGCTGCTTTTCTGGATAATTCAATATGCTCTTTGCATCCAGTCACATATTTCCCTTCTGCTCCTGCCGGCAATGCAGGCTGAAACAAAATTCTCTGCCATTTTCCCATTCTAATTCCTCCTGATATTTTGAATATCCTCTTCTGTTATTTTACCATGGGATCCCATCCCTCTCAAGCCTTATCCAACCACAAACTTGCCTTTTTCCCTGCTTTTGTTTATAGTAGAAAGAAAAAGATTTCGAGGAGTCAGACAATCATGAAAACAGCACAAGATTTGAAAAATCAGCTTCAGTCGATACACAGAAAAAGCTACCCTGCATATAAAGAACTGCGCGGAAAGTATTCCTTTGACGACTATATTCTGTCCATTGATCATGTACAGGGAGATCCCTTTGCCTCCCCTTCCCATATAAGTGCAGAAATCCCTCTGAAAACCGCCGGATTTCCTTCTTCCTGCCATAATGCTTCCTGCACACGGATTGCACTTCAGGATTATCTAAATCGTCAATTTGAACAGCAGGTAAACCATTATAGTTTCCGGGCAAAGGGTTCTGGCAAAAGCGGTCTTATCTCTGTCAGTCATTGCGGCCAGGAAATTCTGGAACGTACTGCCTGTCAGATTAGCCAAACTTCCGTAATCGCCCGATTCACAGTAGGATTTCCCGCAAACGGAAGGACCATCAACGCACCGGAACTGGAAAAAATCTTTTTTGATTTTCTCCCCATCTGTATAAAAAAATCTTTTTTCTACCGAAGTCTCAACAAAAAACAAATAGAAGAAACGGTTTTTCTTGCAGAAGATCAGGAATTTATCCGAAAAGAACTGAAGAAACGTCAGCTCACCGCTTTTGTTGCAGATGGGTCCATCCTCCCGCGACAAAGCGGTGTTTCCCAAAAGCCCCTAAAAGACAGTATTCCTTTTGTATCCCCGGATTCCCTTGCTGTAGAATTGCTTTTACCTCACAAAGGAAAACTGCGGGGAATGGGCATTCCGGAAGGCATTACCCTCATTGCTGGAGGGGGCTACCACGGAAAGTCCACACTGCTTCATGCACTGGAAACAGGTGTATATAACCACGTTGCCGGTGACGGAAGAGAATATGTGATTACAGATCCTACCGGTATCAAGCTTCGGGCAGAAGACGGTCGTTTCATAAAAGATGTAGATATTTCTCTCTTCATCAATGATCTTCCAAACAAAAGAGATACACACTGTTTCTCCACTCTGGATGCCAGCGGAAGTACCTCTCAGGCTGCTGCCATTGCAGAAAGTATAGAAGCCGGAACCAGTCTCTTCTTGATTGATGAAGATACTTCTGCCACAAACTTCATGGTACGGGATGCTTTCATGCAGCAAGTGATCAATCGCAGCAAAGAACCGATTACACCGTTTATTGAGAGAGCCCGGGATCTGTACCAGAAAGCCGGAATCTCAACCATATTGGTAGCCGGAAGCAGTGGAGCTTTCTTTCATATTGCAGATACCATCATTCAGATGGACTGCTACAAAGCTGTGGATATTACAGCTTCCACAAAAGAACTCTGCCAAAAATATCCGCTGCCTCGTGCTGCGACTCCTGACTTTGCTTTTCCCGAAAGCCACCGGATTATGAAAAGCAATCACAGAGCTTCCCCTTCCTCTTCTGAAAACCGTGGATTAAAAACAAAAACACACGACCGTTACACCTTTTCCATCGGAAAAGAAACCGTTGACCTGCGCTATGTGGAACAACTTGTAGATTATGAACAGACAGCAGCCCTTGCATCCATCCTGCGCTATGCCTGTGAAACTCTCATAGACGGCAAGCACACCTTGCACCAGATCGGTGAACATCTGACACACTTACTAGAGACCAAAGGTCTTTCTGCAGTATGCGGCTCCTCATACATTCCCTGTGGACTCGCCATGCCCAGAAAACAGGAAATCTACGCCTGTCTGAATCGGTTCAGACAGGGTCTTTCTTAATGGAATCTTTACACTCTTTTTCGTATTCTTTGACTGCCGGGTCCATAAACTCATGGATCCGGTACCATTCTTTTGTGCTGTCTTCCCGTTTTACCTCGGACTGATTCCGGGCGAGAAATTTCACAAGTTCATAGCAGTCAATCCATATTTCATAATTGCCTTCCCGTTGAGACTCATGGAAAATCAATTGTATTCCAAAATGCAGATGGACCGTATCAATATTATTGGTATTTTCTTTTGTGCTGTATCCGGTATGTCCCATATAACCAATTACATCTCCTGCCTGCACAATACTTCCTTCTTTTAAATCTTTGTTATAGGGAAAATTCTGCCTCAGATGAGCATAATAGTAATAGCGCTTCCCATCAAAACTGTTAATCCCAATTCTCCATCCGCCATACTGATTCCATCCCATGGCACTGACATAACCGGATTCCACCGCAACAATCGGTGTCCCGATTTGCCCCAACAGATCGTGTCCCAAATGCTTTCTCCGATATCCATACGATCTGGAAGCTCCAAAATCATCATAATGGCTATATGGAAATCCTTTTGCAATGGGACTGAATCCCTTCAGACCGTATTTCTTTTCCCAGCCATTCTCTGTCTTGATTTCGTAAACTCCGGTCAATCCATCCAGTACAGCACCATAGGCTTCCCTGTAATAATCAAAATATTTCATTTCGGCAGACAATTGTTCCACTGTCGTCTCTCCGGACAGCAGTTTTTCCGTAATCACATCCAGATCTGTCTCTTTATATTTACTGAAATCCCCTCCGTATTTTGCTCCCAGATATGCAAGAAGTTCCACCCAATTCAAATGGGTGGAACCTCCATATGTATCAATATCGCAGGATAATGCTTTGTCGAGCACAGCATCGGTCACATGAAATTCTACCCATTTGATATAATTCTCATCCTCTTCCGTCACTGTACTGACTTCCTGACAGCTGCCTGCATTTTTACTTTCTTCCCACGAGAACACCCCTGCTGTAAGAAATAAAATTCCTGCCGCTGCCAGACATAACCATCCTGTTATTTTTCTCATACACTGCCTCTTCGTTTTCCTTAGAGATTCTGTATCAATGTATGAAAAAATCCGGATGATTATTCACGCTTGTTTTTATCGTTTTACATAAAGGATCTCCAATATCCTACTTTTCTTTCATTGATTTCTTTAATCACTTCCGGTTCTACTTTGAAATTACGGTCAATATCCATCAGACCATTGATTTCCTGCTGCACATCGGAGACCTGTGTATAACAAAAACCAGACACATAAGGCAATTCTTTCACTGCTGTAGTAATTTCATCAAATCTCTGAATGAAATCCTCTTTTGTATCTACCTTATTTCCGTAACCCCATCCGGAATCATCATTATTAAAAGCGATTCCGCCGAATTCACTGATGATCACAGGCTGTCCTTTGTATTCGAATCCATTTGCCATAGCAGATTTATGATTGCTGTGATATACTTCTGTTGTCATAATCTGATCTTTATATTCTATATAACGTTTTCTCAGAATTTCTCCCACTTCTTCATAATCATGAAGTGTAATAATATCTGATACAGTATGCTCCCATCCATCATTCACGATTACCGGACGATATGGATCCACGCTCTTTGTCAGATGATAAATTGCTTCAGTAAAGTGCTGCTGGTCACGTCTTGTCTCCACTGCACTGATTCCCCATGACTCGTTGAATGGTGTCCATGTGATAATACATGGATGATTGTAATTCTGTTTCACAATTTCCATCCATTCTATGGTAAACTCAGCAACTGCATAATCCGTGTACTGATAAGCTGATGCCACTTCACTCCATACCAGCATTCCTTTTACATCACACCAGTACAGAAATCTTTCATCTTCTGTTTTCTGATGTTTTCTCAGACCATTATATCCCAGCGCATGAATCTTATCGATATCTTCGATGAGCGCCTCCTCACTTGGCGGTGTCAGATGCGAATCTTTCCAGTATCCCTGATCCAGAATCAGTCTCTGATACAACGGACGTCCGTTCAAAAGAATGTTCGGGCCATCAATGCGGATATCCCGCATTGCAAAATAGGAACCTGCCTGATCCACTGTTTCTCCGTCTTTAATCAGTTCAAATTCAATATCATACAGATCCGGCTGCTCCGGTGACCAGGTACGCACACCCCATTCAAATCCATGGTCATTTCTCACAAATACATCTGCCTTTGTTTCTACATGTCCTGCCATGACTGCTGTTACAATCTTATTGACCAGCATGCCATCAAAGCGAATTGTTGCCGCTACCGCAAGATTTTCCCCAAAACAGGATTCCGGTGCATTTACTTCGTATTCCAGTTCCAGACAATGTTGTTCCAGAACCGGTGTCATTTTCACAGATGCAAGATTCACCTTCGGAACGTATTCCGACCATACGGTTTTCCAGATTCCTGTTGTCTGCACATACCAACATCCAAAATTTTCATCAATCCACCGCTGCTTTCCTCTCGGCTGCTGCATATCAAAAGAATCTTCTGCTTTTACGACCAGTTCATTCTCTCCATCTTTTAAAAGATTTGTAATATCAAAAGAAAATCTGGAATATCCGCCTCTGTGACTGCCTGCCAATTCACCGTTCACCCATACTTTTGTAATGAAATCACATCCTTCAAAATGCAGCACATAATTTTCTTTTTCCAGACGTTTGCCATCCACCTGAATGTTTCTCCTGTACCAGATATAATCATGGCGTGTCTCATCCTGAATTCCACTGAGTTTTGTTTCATAGGTAAACGGAACCTGAATTTTCTTATCGCCGCCAAAATTCACATACCATTTCTCTTTTTCTCCCACATGGTCGTCATCAAAGCCGAAATCCCATGTTCCATTGAGATTTTCCCAGTTTTCTCTCACAAACTGCGGTCTTGGATAGTCCTTCTTATAACATTCCATTTTCGCATCCCCCTAAATACTTTTGTATAGCTATTACTGCTGTACACTCTCATAAATTTCTGACGAAAGCCGTGTTATCTTCTGCCTTGCATCGGAGGTACTTCCCAGATTTCCGGACAAGATACACAACACATAAGGCTTCTCTCCCGCAAACACAATAGCTGCATCATTTTCTACAGAATCCAGTTCTCCTGTTTTATTTGCTGTTTCCACGCCTTCCGGAATCCCTGCCGGTATCTTCCCTGTTCGTTCCTGCTGCTTCAAAAGACTGAGCATTTCCTGCGCATGAGATAGATTTCCTCTGTAAACATTCTCCAGAAATTTTCCGCAGTCTCGGGCAGAAGTATAATTTTCCCTGTCTGTTCCTGTCTCCAGAAGCATCCTGCCCATACTGGTCTCTCCATATCCATTCTGTATACAATAATGATTCACTACATCACGGCCTGCTGCCCCGTCTCCCTGTCCAAGCATTTTTGTAAGGCTGTTTGCTGCATCGTTGTCACTGACTGTGATCATGGACTTCAGAAGACTGTCTACGGTCTCTTGTCCATTTGCACTGGTCAAGGTATCATAAGAATCATAGACAGCTCCCATAATATAGAGTTTAATCAAACTTGCTGCAACCATCTGTCCTGTTCCAACAGAAGCTTCCGCCCCGTCAGACAGGCGCTGTACATAAACCTGCCAGCTTTCTCCCGCATAGATACCGTCTCCGATTTCAGACTGGATTACCTGCGCGACTGTATTGAGCTCTGCTGCTTTTGTCTCCTGAGATTCCGTTTCTTCTGCATTGTCTTGCTGTTCCTCTTGTTTTTCTGTCTCTTCTGGTTCTGCCTGTGTTTCTTGTTCTGTTTCTTTCTTAATCTTTTCCAGTTCTTTCTGCAATTCCGTCTGTTTTTCTTCGGTTTCTCTGATTTGTTCTGTGAGTGTTTCTTTTTCCTTTTCGAGCTGACTTTTTTCCAGTTTCTGTCTATTCTCTGCCTCTTTCAGATAAATATTCCCTGCCAGCAGGCAAAGAACCAGCCCCAGAAGAATTCCTGTTACAATAATCAGTTCTTTATTTTTCTTTTTCTTCATGTCCTCAACCCTTTATTCTTCTGCAAAATACCTGTCGATCCCATTGGCAATCCCCTGCACCATAAGTATCTGAAAGTCTGGATCCTGCATATTTCTATCATCACTTTCATTGGACATAAAGCCCATCTCAAGAATAATAACCGGTACTTTACTCCAGTTTATCCCGGTCATATTATCGTAACACTGCACACCACTGTTTTTGATCCCGCAAGACTCACAATAAGCATTGATTACAGCTTCTCCTAAGGCATAACTTTGTTCATGCAGATTGGCAACATAAGGATTATCCGAGGAAGGAATCATCGTAAAGGCTCCGTTTACACTCGTATCCTCACTGCCATTTGCATGAATGCGCACATAAATATCTGCTCCGAAACTGGCTGCCAGCAGAGCTCTTTCCCGATTACTGATTGCCGTATCATTATCCTGCCTTGTGAGCATCACTTCATATCCACGTTTTTCCAGTTCTTCCTGAAGCTGTTTTGAAATATTCAGATTCAGCTCAAATTCCGGCACGCCGGTAAATTTTCCCTGTGTTCCTGTAGTGGCTTTTTGTTTCATTTCCTGAGATCCAGGTCCAAGCGGTTCTGTATCACTCATGTCCACATTGTAACCCTGATGGCCCGGATCAATAGCTACTTTTTTCCCGGTTCCTTCTGCCGTCTCTTCTATATCTGATTCCTCTGCATCCGATACTTCTATACTCTCTTCCTGTGCTTCCTGTTCTTCTGCAGCTTCTTCTTCCTGTTTCGCTGTATCTCTCTTTTCTGTTGCATCCACAAGCTCTTTTTCTAATTTCTGCCTGCCGATTTCTTTTTCTTTTGCCTGTTGTTCCAGTTCTTTTACTTCTTTTCTCAGCTCTGCCATCTGGTTTTTGACGCTATTTCCCTTTTTTATCTGAAATACAGTTGTCACCAACAGAACTGCCAGAACAATGGTTAAAATTCCTGTCATGATCATATAAATTTTTTTCATTTCCTATCCTCTCATACAAGGAAAACAGGGATCCGACAGATGCCGTCCCTGTTTCCTGTAATCAATCCTGTTTTGCTCCACATTTCACACAAAACGCTGCTGCCTTCGGAATCTTACTTCCGCAATTCACACAGAATTTCGTATCTGGTACCGTGCCCTCTCTGGAAGGCGGATTGGAATTTTCAATTCTGCTTCCGCATCCCACGCAAAACACCATATTATCCTCCAGCGGAGTTCCACAAACCGGACAGGTTTTGATATTTTCAATACTTGTAATCATCTTATTGAGTTCATCAATTTTATAATAACTGTTCCGAATCAGCGCTACCAGTTCCTGCAATTCCGGAATCGGATCTTTATGCTGCAGATCATAATAAAGCTTTCCAAGATTCTGATAATATTTATCAATCTTTCTCTGCTCATCTGAAATCTGTGACTTCAGTCCGGTAATATCCGCCATCCCCTTTGCCTTATGTACAACAGTCTGTCCGGTTGCAGAAATCTTTTTACTGATGTCCCCTAAAAAAGCCATGTTCCCCACACCTTTCTCTTCTTGTCTCTAACACTTAATAATAAAATATATAACCACCAAAAATACCGCTTACATCATCATCTAAATGAATCAGCTCATCTTTCCCTCTATAATATTTGAGATCTCCTTTGTAGTATTTCGTGCTGTAATCCATAATGATTGCAATATTTTTCTCATCAAATGCTTTAAAGGAAAATACATCATCTGCAATTGTTTTATCATCTTTACCATCATAAAGTTTCAAAGTTGCGCGTCCATTGGAACTATCATAATCGACTCCATAGAGAATGGAATCCTCCAGAAATACAACCGAACCCGGAAGAACATCAGAATCTACTGCTTCACCATTGCAGCACAATTCTCCTGCATCGCCATCTTCCTCTGTGATATAGTAAATTTTACCATTCTGAGTTCCCTCTACAGTATCCACTCCTTCTGCCACTACATGACATTTTCCATCGGATTTACTGTCAAGTGAAAAAGAGATCAGAGATTCTGTACTTCTTTGTTCTGTATATCCCTCTTCCTCATCACCAGTCACCGTATACTCAGTTTTTATTCCATAACCGGTATTATTCTCTTCATCAATGATAAAACGATTGAGCACTTCTTCCAGAACAATGGTTTTTCCTTCTGTATAAACGCAGGTTTCCAGAGAATCCTGAAGGGCCTCATAATATTGCTCTTCTACTTCACCGGAATAAGAAAGTTCTGACAATTTTAACTGCGGAAGTTCTTCCATATTGTAGCGATTATAAATCAATTGCTCTGCATTGGCATAAGAGTAGTATCCGGCAAACGCTTCATCAACCTTTGTTTCTTTTCCATCCTTATAGCAATAAAGTTGTTCTGCCTGATGACTGATTTCCATACTTTCAAGTGTTCCCCTCAGCTCATCACGGTTTTCCTTTTCCAGATATTTGTCATATGCCTCATTATATGCATCATAATCGGTTGTTTCTACTTTTTCATATTTGCCTGTCCAACTGTTTTTCTCGATTTTCTCTACTTTAAAATCACTATATTCCGGTTCTTCTATCTTCGCATCTGCTTCTGAACAATCATCCACTACAAGATCTCCTGCTATCAATGTATTCTCTTCTTCTTTGACATAGTAAATACACTGCTCCTTTACATTGTTCAGGAGAAGCTCCGATACACCTGAATCAATCTTTTCTTTTTCTTTGAAATCCTTAATGACGTAAAGAACATCTTCATCCATAACTACAATCTGCGAAAGATCACTCTCTATATAAGTATCTGTTACATTTTTTGCCAATACTTTCTTATCTTTTTTCAGATTCAGATCCTGTTGACAGACAGATTTCAGATCATTACTGGTATTTTCCACCCAGACGATATTTTTCTGTTCCTGATCGATCTGGAAATTCACCACATCGGAAGCAATTTTTTCTTTGTTTCCTTTTTTATCACTGATATACAGCGTATCATTTCCTGTTTTAATATAAACGACCCGATTATCATCCAGTACACGATAAGTACTGACAGAATTATCAATTTTAATTTCGTCCTCTGTCTTCCCTACCTTCTGCATATTTAGCCGATATTCCAGCCCATCTCTTCCGTACTCCAGATTGGTGGGATAAAAAATATAGTTTCCGTCTTTGGAATACTGTACCGTTGCCTCATATCTTGTTGACTCATCACTGGAACTGTAAGAGCCCTCATATTCTACCGGTTCTTTTTTATAGTGATCCAAATCTACCTGATTCACACTTCCATCCTTCAAATATGCCACATATTTGTTATCTCCGCCGCCACTCAGGATTTTGGATACCACAGTGATCGCAACTCCTGCAACAACAGCAATTCCCACAACGCCTCCGATGAGTTTTACAGGAAATTTCTTATGAAGTGTTTCTTCCGATCCTTCCGCATCCATATTCATGTTTTTCCCACATTCACAACAAAAGACTGCATCCTCATCATTTCTTCCGCCACAATGCGGACAGAACTTCGCTCCGCTTCTTACTACCGGTACCTGAATTACTGTAGTTTCCTCTTCCTCCACCTGTGTCCCTACAATCGGCTCTTCTGTTACCACTGCTTCTTCCGGCTGTTTCGTACCGCAATTGGCACAAAATTTCGCTCCATCCGGAAGATCACATCCGCAATTAAAACACTTCATCTTTTTCTCCTCCTGCTATATACATAGCTCTTCTTTACTGATCCAGTTTATAACCGCCGCTTTCCATAGAAAATTCTTTTTTACTTAAAAGCTCTGCATTCCTCTTTTCATAATCATTCAACGTATTTTCATTAAATGCAGAAGGCTCAATGGTTCCCTGATACCAGGATTTACTGTCAAAATATGTCTGCAGTTCTTTTGATTTGAACTTTCTTCCATGTCTTGCATAAATCTCATTTTTAGCATAATTAATCTGCTGTATGGTCATTCCGTTAAGATCCGACTCTGTCAGATATTTGCTGTTGCTGTCCGGAATAATGTAATCGTCTGCTCCGACTCCATTCTGGGCGTCTTCCAGCATAGCTGCAATTGCCTCTTTATCTTCCACCAGCTTTTCTCCTTCTTCCAGAATCTTCACGGCTTCCTCTTTTTTCCCTTCGGTCAGCAGCTTTTTGCTTTCCGTATCCAGATACAGAATATATTCCGGTTCATATGTTTCATGCAGCTCTTTCAAAAGTTCATCTTCCACATCGAACTCCTTTTCCATATCGGTAAGTTCTGTCAAAATGGTTTTATAATCCGAAGATGCTGCCAGTGTTTTCATTTCATCCTTCAGATCATCCTCGATCTGTGTCTGAAAATCAAAGACCAGTTCTTCTTCTCCATCCTGTAATTCGGACAGATCCAACTCATCCAATGCACGTTTTGCTCCTGCATAATTCAGTTTTCCTTTTTCATAATCTTCTTTTATACCGGCAAATACACTCTCCTTTTTCTCCTCATCCGTTTCTTCCGGATCTGCTGCCTCGCTGTCTCTCTCTTCATCAACGCCGGTTTCCTCTTCCTCTTCTTCCTCATCCGCAAAAGATTCATTCGAATAAGGTTCATACGGAAACAGAAATAATGAAACAAAGATTCCTGCTGTAAAAATAACACTAATTAAAACAGCTGCAATGGAAATCGTCCGTATTTTTCTGTTTGGTAAAGCAAAAATCCCAAACAAAAATGACAGGACTCCGAAAATCAACGGTATTATGTAGATCAGATAAGGATAAATTCCTTCCAGAACCGACTGACTCAATGTCTCTTCAAATACCACCCGTAAAAGTAAAAAGCTTACAAGTGACAGAATACTGCATAAAAAGGAAAGAATGAAAAGTCCCTTCCCTCCATCAAAATTCTGTGTCGGCCTTTCAACTTCCGGTTTTTTCGGTCTTTTCGGCTTCTCCACTTGTTTCGGTTTTTTTCCTTTTTCCGGTACTGGATTCTCCTTTGGCTGCCTGCAGGTACATACTTCCCCTTCTTTTAACTGCCTTCCACAGTATTTACAAAACATTCTTCTCCCTCCCTTTTTTTGATAAAATACTATGATTTCATTCTAATCGAACTCCATTCCATTTACAAGATTTTATTGCCAGTTTCACCAATTTTATCCCCTTCATTCCAAATATTTCCTGATACAAAACATTCCTGACAGCACTCCTGTCATCAGAAATGCCGCACTCATAAAAAAGCAGCCTTCCACTTTTGAAAGCACAAACTGAAAATTATCTGTAGACAACATATGCAGCACCCGCGCCGCAAGAAAAATCCCTCCAAATGTTCCTGCCGCTATTCCCGGAAACAATGCATTGATAAATTTTTTTAAAGCGATTCTCATTTTCAATTTTTCAGGGCATCCAAGAAGATGTAGGATTCTGAACTCTTTCTGCAATTTTAAAATCGTATCTTCTTCCATATTCCTCCATGTAAACAAAAAGACCAGTAAACTGAAAATTCCAAAAATTCCACTGATTTTTTTTACACCTGCAGTTCTCTGTCTATAATCCTTTTCTTCTTCCTCTCTGTAGAGAACCCCTGCTGCATATTCTGCCAAATACAACGAATCGGAACTTTCTTTTTTTATTGTAACAAATGCTGCATTTGCATATTCGAATCCTTCTGCGTCAAAAGCTTCCTGAAATTGCGTCTGCTGGTTTATTATTGTTTTTATTTCAGCAGTTCCCTCATAGCTCTTTCCATTATAAACAGCAGCAAAAGAAACTTTATCTTTTTCTTTTACCCCTGCTTTCTGCCCGGTAAATGCACTGAGAAGCACGCCATTTTTTTCTGGTATCTGCTTTTTCCCAGCCCTGTCCGTTCCCTGCCATAAAGTAGTATTCTTTCTCAAACCGACAGCTGTAGTCTGCACAGTTTTCGTTCCATTGAGACTGACAGAAATCAAATCCACAGGCTCCACTCTTTCTGCTCCTGCCTGTTCCAGAATTTCCAGAATTTTCTCATCCTTCAGAAAACGATCAAAGAAAACAATTGCATCGTATCTTTTTCTGTTTTTGAGCTCTTTTTCCATCGTATCATAATTCAGGACAAGGAAAAACGCAGTAAATAAAACTGCTATTGACATACTGGACGACAGCAGATACAGAATTTTCCTTATTTTTTTCTCCCACTTGTTTCTTGCAAGAGAAAAGACGATCATAACTGCCCCATAGGATACAAGCAGCAAAATACATGTAACTTTTCCGGATTCCAGCAAAATATTCCGAACAACTTTTATATTCCAGCTGTAATCCGGTATAGCAAAAAAGGAGATAAAAATCTTCATACATATTTCATGAAAAAAGAAAAACAGGCAAATTCCTCCAGCCCATGCAAGCAGTTCTCCTTTTGCCAACCGAAGCAACACTTCTGCACCATACTGTTTTACAGATGCGCCAAGTTTCCTGTAGATTTCTATTTCCTTTTCCTTTCTCAGTGTGCGAAGAAAAAGAAATGCCAGATATCCAACTGCTGTCGTAATCCCAAGGATTGTTCCAAACCATTTTATAATTTTCACAGTGATATCTTTTACTTCCTGTTTATGTGCATAAAAAGGCATTTCCCTGGTCAGATATTTTTCTTTCAGATCCCATTTCTGTGCTTCTACCTTTTCTATAAAATTTTCCGGATTTTTACACCAGATATGATATCGCACGAAAACCGAATATTCCCCTTTATTTTTTTCAAAAGTTCCTTTTCCCTGGAAAATCTCTTCCACCGGCTGCCAGAATTCCTGCTTTACCGTCAATCTCCTATATCCTGTAAAGGCTGCTTTCCACCCCGATTGTTCCCCCTCTTCCACACAATACACCTTCTGTTTTCTGTCTTCTTTATAATAAAAAGAATAGACTCCCAGTCGTTTCATCGTTCCATCCTGATACTGTTTTTTCATCCATTCTTCTGATTCTCCGATCTCATCTGTTTCTACAACTACATCCGGACAGTTGACTGCAGAGTAAAACCTTAGATAAGTTTCCTCAATTTCCTCCGGTGTAATCTTCCCGATTCCCAAAGCTGCAATACAGAATATCAGAAGAAAATTTAAGAGAATTTTCCCGTTGTTTCTCATATCTAATCTCCGAAAGCCTTCCTTTTGTAAGATAAAATGCGAAGTCTGCATACTTCAGAAGTTCCCAATCATGGGTTACTACGATTGTGATTCCCTTATTCTCTTTTGTTCTTTTTTGAATCAGCTCCATTACTTTGCGCTTCATCCGATCATCAAGGGCACTTGTAGGTTCATCACAGAGCAATAGATCAGGATCCTTTAACAATGCCCTTGCAATTGCTGCCCTTTGTCGTTCTCCACCACTGATTTTTTCCGGATTCTTATTGGAAATCTGACGAATATCCAGATAATTTTCCAGAATTTCCGCTTTCTTCTCCCATTCTTTTTTATCCGGAAACCGTTTTTTAAAAAAGGAAACACAGGAGAGAATGTTGTCTCTTACTGAATATTCCGGAATCAGATCTGCGTCTTGAAAAACATAGCCCACCATTTCTCTTCGAAATATCGCTGGTTCCGGATAAAGCTCTGTAAATTCTTTTCCATTCCACAGATAATTTCCTCCATCCGGTTTCAGCAATCCTGCTATCAGATTCAGAAGTGTTGTTTTTCCGGAACCACTGGCTCCCAGAATCAAATATACACACTCCGGTTCCAGAATCAGGGAAATTTCTGTCAGTACAAAATCCTTTCTTAGTTTTTTCAATTCAATTCTTCTGTTTTTCTCCATACTGCTTTTACCATTCCCTTCTTTCCCAGAAGCAAATCATCCGGCACAATCACCATATTGCCTGCATTTCCACTGAGCACTTCTTTCAGTCTGGAAGACACTGAAACATCCGGCACCAGATGAATCCCCACTGCTTTATAAGATTCTGCAACAATTTCCGCACAATTGGTCTCTTTTTTTCCAAGCCAGCTTCCATACCCAAAGGTATAATCTTTGTATGTTTCACAGGCCGATTCTACAATCCTTTCACGCTCACCGGAAACATCTTCTCTGGGTGTACATAGATAAATCAACTCGTAATTTCCCCAGTAATCCGATTTCAAAAGTTCAGCTTCACCAAAAGTATCCATCTCATCCTCAAATCCTACTCCCAGTTCCGCACTTCTGGCATGAAGCACATGAATCCGGTTCTCTTTTGTATCCGTTTCCAGAATCAATGCACTGTGATTAAAAAAACCATATTTTGCATCTGCACCTGCTGCTTTACATACAAGAAAATCCCCAGGTTGTGCCTCTTTTACCAGATGTGCAAAAGACACATCTGCCTGATCCAGATTTTCTCCCAGATCCTGCACTGCCAGATTTTCCATAAATTCTGCCAGCTCTTTCATTGTCTTCTGCTCTTTCCATGTCTCTGGATCGACCCCGCATTCTTTATAGTTGCCCTCTTCTGACTTATAAAATTTCTGACGGTTCAGTTCTCTCTTTACTGGAAGCTTCCATCTGTTCAAAACATCCTGTACCTTTCCTGATACGTAATACCCCGGCTCCTGACATCCGTCCGGTATCAGCTCCTCTTCTTTCTTTTGAAAATCCCCCTCATCGGTATATATATAATTCCAGAGTTTCCCCTCTACATCCAGATAATACAGACAAGATTCTTTTACCAGAATCTTTATCTCTTCTTCTGGCAGTCCGGTTGCTGCTTTCCATTCTTTGATATATTCCCGATCCGTATCTCCCTTTACAATCCTTCCTGTCTTCTCTCTAATCCGTTCCCATTCTGCCTGACTCAGACTTTCAAAAGCTCCAATCACGGCCGTCCTGCTCTCTTCATCGATCTGCACAGTCATAGAAAAAAGAGTTCCCAGATCTTCGGCTGAAAGATACAGATGTCCGTCTCTTTGAGCCGGACATCCTTTCATATTCACAGGTTCCTGATTTTTAAGAAAAATATTATATGCCTCCATCATGGCACAGATGCTTTCCTGAAACCGAATATACCACACTTCATCTGCACGGATTACAGACCCATTCTTCTGTTTTGCAAAGATCTCCACAGGAAGATACAATCTCCCGTCTTTCATAAAAGGAATCTGTTCATTTTCTATCTGCTGATTTTTATAAATACAAACCGCGCTTTCCTCTGCCATGACAAAAGCAAAATTCAACTTTTCGTCCAGACTGCGGCTTTCATCATTTTCCGGACTTTGTTGCTCTTTCGTCTGCTGCATAAATTGGCGTACGACTTTCCATACGGGTCTAAGCCCACATGCAAGAGCCAATAAAATTCCGATGATCAGATACAAATATTTTTTCTTATCTTTCATTCTTCTCACCTGCCAATTCTCGAATTCTTCCGTCAAATTTCTGCTTATCAGAAAATTGAAATTTCTGATATAACGGTATCTTCATATTTATTGCCAGCATAGACGGACTGGATTGTAAAGGTAATACTGCTGGTTTCCACCGGATTTGCCAAAGTGAACGTCTGTGCGCCCAGTGTGTCGGAAAGATTGCAGATTTGGCTGCTTCCATCGGAATACATAACCTTAAGAGAAGCCGGGCGGGAATTTTTATAATATAAATCGCTATTTTTCTGATATCCTCCATAAATTACAAAACCGGATACTTTATAAACACCATCGAACGTAAAGATAACAGATTCGCCTTCTCCCTGACCAGATACACCTTCTACCCATGCAGTGGATGTATCATTATCCATGATTCTGTCTGAAGAATGGGTCATATTATATTCACTCAAAGCAGATGTAGCACTTACCGTCGCCACAGCCGACATGGATGCAGAAGAAATCATCTGATTGGAGGTCATTTCCTGACCTGTACTTGCTTGATCTGCATTCTGTTTTTCTTTCTTCTCGCTTTCCATGATCTGTTTCTCATAATCTGCCTCCAACTGTTCCTGAAATGCCAGAATCTGATCAATTTCTTCTTCGGATACGTTTTCTGTATTAATTTCATCCAGAGCCTTTTGTGCTCCATCTATATCAAGAAGCCCTTTTTCATAATCTTCTTTTATTTTTGTAAACCCGCTGTCTTTCGTCTCGGTTTCCTTGTCTGTTTCTTCTGTTTTCTCTTTATTTTCCGGCTTTTCTTCCTCGGCATCCTCCCCTTCTTTTTTTTGTTCTTCCTGAACGTCTTCTTCCTCTGTGTCTTCTTCCTCCGAATCCTCTTCCACATCTGCCTCATAACTTTCCGGCTCATAAGGCCAAAGAATTCCTGTCAGTCCTGTTCCGGCTATAAGGAGAATGCCGGCAGTCATAGCTGCAACGGATACTTTTCTGACTCTCTGATCCTGCATGGAAAATCCCGCACATAGCAGAGCAAGAATGCCGAAAAATCCAGGAACCAGATAGAGCAAATACTTATAAATGTCCTCTATGACGATATTTTCCGTCAAAATATCTGTCAGAATTGTCCGCAATAAAATGATGCTGATCATCCCCAGAAAACTGAACACAAAAGCCAGAATTACCAGCAGTTTTCCCATTCCAAAATTCTTGTTTTTCTCTTTCTTTGTTCTTTTCCGGGTTCTACAGTCACAGACCTCCCCCTCTTTGATTTCTTTTCCACAATATTTACAATACATCTTTTCCTCCTATATTTCCTCTTCTTCCTCTCCGAGAAGATAAGTCCTGACCGCCCATTTGTCATCTGCAATTCTTTTTTTCAGTCTCTCTTCTGTAAGAATGTCCCTGTAAATCGGATGTTTATAATATCCTTCGCCTGCTGTAATCGGATGCTCTTCCAGCATTTCAAAAAGCATCAGGAGAATTTCCCCTGTCCGTTTTACCGGGACAGGGTAGTTTTCTCTGAATTTTTCCGCACAGACATTCAGGGTATATTCTGCTGCCAGCATTAAGGTATAAGTATCCTCCTGCCTTGTATGCCTTTCCAGAACTTCCTGATACAACTCCACAACATCTCCTGCATTCGCCAGCATAAGACAGATATCCCCTGAATTTCCTGCTGCCTGAGCAGGTGCGTAAAACGTAGTGGTCAGTTCTCTTCCTGAGACCTGTTTTCTTTTTTTTCTGCAGTCATCCAAGAGACGCCTGTTCCATTCCAGTTCCTGTTTCTTCGTTATATTCAGTTTCTCGTATTCCTGCAAAATCCCTTCCCTGCCCAGTGCAAATTTGCTTCCTACACAGGAAAGATAAAGTTCATATCCTTTTTCCTTCATTTACAGCCTCACTACTTCCACAATTCCACTATTTTTATTTTCTCTCCTGCCTTGATTAATTCTGTGATATATTTATATTCCATATAATAATCCGAACCTTTTGTCAGGAAAGGATCTGCTGAAAAAATAAATGTCTTTTCTCTGTCTATCATCTCGTTCAAAAACTCCAGATTAATGGTGCGCGTATAGCCTTCTCCGTACGCTTCTTTCAGTTTTGTCCATTCGTCCTGCGGCATTTCATAATACAGGCATCCCCTATCCTGTGCCAGTTTCTGATAACTGTTGTCTTCTAACAAAACCTTTCCGGTTTCATCATAAATTTCATTTCCATATTTGTCATGTTTAGTCAGATGTTTTCCCAACATGACTTCTTCCGGTTCTCCCTTTACATTAGCAGGCTTATTAATGGATTTCTCTGCCAGATCCTGAATCTTTTCATCAATGTCTCTTAGATCCTTACCCGGCATTTCTTTTTTAATGTTACTCTTTTCTATTCTCTTTTTGTGTAATTCTATACGTTCCGAAGAAGAAAGTTTCTTTGCATTTTTCTCTTTTTTCTTCTTGCTTCCCGTATCACTGTCTCCGGACACATTCACTTTCTTCTTCAGATTTGCCTTTTGCATATCATCAAAGAACGTTCCTCCAAGCCCGTCTGCCGTGTAAACTTTATAATTAATCTGTACACCGCTTTCCAGTGCTTCCTGCTGCGCTTCCAGTAAAGCCTGA
>JALFGN010000114.1 GCA_022777285.1 Blautia sp. | reverse complement strand
ACCTTCATGCAAATCTTGGAGGTCTTTACCGCATGAACGGTCAGACAGAACTTGCAAAAGAACACATGCAAAAGGGAATTCTTCTACTGGAACAGTACCAACTGCTTTATACCAATGACAGTATCCCGCAGATCAACAATTACGCAGCCTTATTGACAGAAATGCAGGAACCGGAGCGTACAATGTCGGCTCTCCAGAAACTGGCCCAGATTATCAAAGCCCATAATTCCGATCACTGTCTGGATTATGCACAGGTGCAGGAAGCCATGGGAAATTATCTGCCTGATTACAGCAAATATCTCACAGGCTAAAACCCATTTCAAAAAGGCTCTGAAAATCTATGAGGATGTCTGGGCAGATGAGCCGGAATTGATTGAAGAAAAATATCAGGAAATTCAGGAATTGTACCCACAGATTAGTGTCGCACTGGCCAAAGGTATCTTGGCTTCAATAAATAAACAGGAATAAATTTACGGCGGACATCATTATCCGCCGTTGACTATTCTCAGCCTTTTTCCCACTTTTGGGAAAAAGATTTCATTTATGATTTTTTTGCCTTGCAAAAATAAAAAGCATGATTAATAAAGTAACCGGGAACAAAAGTCCAACTCCTATACCTGCACGAATATTGTCTCCAGCACTTTGTGTAACACGTCCAACAATCCCCGGACCTATGCTTCCACCCAGGTCCCCCGCCATAGCAAGCAAAGCAAACATAGCCGTTCCACCTGCCGGAAATCTTTCTGATGAAATACTGATTGTGCCGGGCCACATAATCCCAACAGAAAAACCACAGATAATACATCCAATCAAACCTGTTATCGGATTCGACGAAACAGAAGCAAGCAGGTAGCATATCACACATAAAATTCCGGATCCGGTCATAAATTTCATCAGATCCATTTTATCACCATATTTTCCGAAAATCACACGACTGATTCCCATTGTAACAGCAAACATGCAGGGACCGGCCAGATCGCCAATTGTCTTTGACAGTCCCAGAGCAGCCTCCGCATAAGCAGATGCCCATTGTGCCATAGCCAGTTCTGATGCACCGGAGCAGATCATTAAGCATATGGAAAGCCAGAAAAGAGGTTTGCGAAACAGTTCCTTTATTCCCATTCCCTGCCCCTCATCTACCAAATGCTCAATCGGGCAGGTTGCAAAATTATAGATATTTATGGCCGGAACAAGTGCCCATAATACAGCCAGCCATTTCCAGCTGTCCATGCCAAACACTGCAAAAAACAGTGTGGAGATCACAATCGTTCCCACTGCTCCCCAACAATAAAAAGAGTGAAGCAGACTCATCGTTGCCTCTTTGTTATCAAATGGACACGCCTCTACGATCGGGCTGCAAAGCACTTCAATCAGACCACTTCCGACTGCATATACAATCACACTCAGGATAATTCCAACAAACGGTTCCGGCAAAAGCTCCGGCAGAAAAGCCAGACCAACCAATCCTGCTGCGGAACATACCTCAGAAGCAACAATACAGATACGATACCCTATTTTGTCCACAAACTTTGCACAAAACAAGTCTACCAACAACTGTGTAAGGAAAAAGCAGGTAGAAATCAATGCGATTTTTCCAAGTGTAATCTGATAATCATTATGAAATTTTAAAAATAACAATGGGGCAAAATTAGCTGCAATTGCCTGTGTAATAAATCCCATATAACAGGCTCTTTTTGTTTTTCGATAATTTGGCATGGTCATCACTCCTTTTGTTTTCTACAACATATTTTAATCACATTTCCATCCTCACACAGAAAGCATCCTTCATAATTTCCCGATATATAACGAGGCTCATAGTCAACGGTAAATCCTGCCTCTATCAGATCGAGCATTAATTCATTTACTTTACTCGTATTGTCTACATACATAGAAAGACTCTTTCCGGATACAGAATTCTCTATCTTCACCATTGTTTTCATAAAATATCAGGAATCACCATCCTTATTTTACTTTTATGTAACCATTTGAACATCATGTCCTTTCACCTCATTTTTTATTGAATTATATAATATAATTCTATTGTTTTCATTGAATTATTTCTGATATTTATTGTATAATATCGTAAAGTATGTTTCAAAGAAGGAAGTTTCTATGAATATAAATACAACCTATACGAAAATCATTACAGATGAAGATTTAATGGAGGCAGTTCAGCACGGAAGCAATCGCTATCCTTTCCAGTTTTATTATGAAGATCTGTCCGTTTTTGATTTCAACTGTATCGAATGGCACTGGCATACAGAATTGGAATTTATTTTTATTGAATCCGGAACCGTTACTTTCTGGATTGGAGAAGACCGATTTGATTTAACCGAAGGAAATGGAATCTTCATTAATACAAAGGTACTCCATCGCTTTTATTCTCCATCAAAAGCCCTCATTCCCAATTTCGTATTTATGCCTTCTTTTATTGCCCCTCGCGACAGCCTGATTTATCAGAAATATATTCTTCCGATTATTTCTTCCCCACTGCCATTTCTCATATTTCATAAAGAAATATGCTGGCAGGCAAAGGTTTTATCTATCATGCGGCAAATTATTTCTGCACAGGATTCCGTTTCAACCAAAGAACTTCTTACCAGTTCTCTCCTTCAGAATCTCTGGCTGGAAATATTTGAAAACACAGACATTTCATACCCGGAAGAACACCAGGAGTATTCCACTGCTTCTCAAGCCCGTTTACAGCTCATGATGCAATTTATCCACCTGAATTACTCACGGAGTATCTCATTGGATGACATTGCAAAACAGGCAATGGTCAGTAAGAGTACCGCTTTGAATCTGTTTCGGAAATATTTACATATAACGCCGGTTAACTATCTCATTAATTACCGTTTAAAACAGGCCGGTCAGTTGCTTTCAAAAACCGAGAAAAAAGTCAGTCTCATTTCTTCTGAGACAGGATTTCATAACGTTGACTATTTCTGCAGATTATTCAAAAAACGCTACAAGTTAACCCCAACAGAATACCGGAAACAGAAACACTTTTTGTAAACCCGTTTGCCATATTTCCCGAAAGAAAAGGCACCTCCACGGTTTTATGGAGACGCCTTTTTGATATGATTCATCTTTCTCATAATATTATTACAAATCAAATTCATACATACTAAAAAATATTTTTCCGGTAGACGGATAGTCCAGTTTGATATCTCCTTTATACTGAAATCCAAAACTTTCATACAGTCTCTTTCCGGGCAGATTCCATGGGAGTGTATCCAGACGAATGGAACTAACATTTTCACTTCTGCAGATTTCCACTGCTTTCTCCAACATTTTTCTTCCGATTCCTTTTCCCTGGCATTCCGGAGCGGTGGCCAGAAGATGAATCACTGCAATCTCTGTGTCACGGCCCTTTATATTCCAGTCTACTAACTGATATCCCTCTCCCTGGATGTGGTTCACAATAAACGCTCCTGCTATGTTACCATCCTCCTCTGCTACATATAATGCCCCCATATTCAAAGCATCAGCAATATCCGACAATACAGGATATACACCCTTTTTCCATCTGAGAGGATACTCTGTATCCTGCATATGATCAATCAATTGATCATAAAATTCTAAAATCGTATGTTCTTCTCCGCATCCTGCTCTTCTTATCTCAATCATGTTATGTCTTGAACTCTCTTTCTGTTACTTAAATTTTCAGACAAAGTATATCATAAAATTTTCTTTCTGAACAGATATGTATAGCCCTTCAAATACAGACACACGTTCATTATCCACAACAACTGCTATCATTATAAATCAATTCAAACTCAATTTCCTCTCAATGCCTTATCTCTGCATTTTTTGTATGCTTTTCCCACAGCAGACCAGTACCACGCAGGTACGAACTGCCAGGGAAATCAATACAAAAATGGAGGGATTTTTTATGAGAGAAATCAAAAACACAAAAATCATCGCCGTGGATCATGGCTACGGCAACATTAAGACTGCAAACACTGTCATGCCCACCGGAATCACAGCTTACGAAACAGAGCCGATTTTCACCGGGAACATTCTGGAATATAATGGCACCTATTACCGGATCGGCGAAGGACACAAGGAATTTATCCCGGACAAAGCGATGGATGAAGACTATTATCTCCTGACACTGATGGCAGTGGCAATGGAACTGAACGTCTTTTCTATCCAGGAAGCAGATGTCCATCTGGCTGCCGGGCTTCCCCTGACATGGATCCGAAACCAGCGGGAAGAATTCCGTTCCTATCTGCTTCAGAATCCAGAAGTCAGCTACCGCTTCAACAACAAGGATTACCACATCCGCTTTGTTGGATGCAGCCTTTATCCACAGGGATACCCCGCAATCGTAAACCTTCTGAGTGCTCTGAAAGGCACCAATCTCCTTGCAGATATCGGGAACGGCACCATGAACATCCTGTATATCAACAATAAAAAAGCACAGGAAAGCCGTTGCTGGACAGAAAAATTTGGGGTTAACCAGTGCATGATTGCAGCAAAGAATGCCATCCTCGACCGGTTCGGTGTAAAGATCGAAGAATCCACAGTAGAACAGGTTCTGCGGTTCAAAGCAGCAGATATCTCTACCCCATATCTGGACTGTATTACAGCTGTTGCCAGACAGTATGTAGCTGATATCTTTGCCACACTCCGCAAATATGAGTATAACCCTGACCTGATGCGGCTGTATGTGGTCGGTGGTGGCGGATGCCTGATCCGTAATTTCGGGACGTATGACGAATCCCGTGTCACAATCCTTGATGATATCTGTGCTGCCGCCAAGGGATATGAATATCTGGTCCTGATGAGTCTGAAAAGGAGGGAATAAGCCATGGCAAACAACATCAGAAGCACAAATCTGCGCTTCAATCTGGAGAAAGAACTGCAACGGAAAGCATGGGAATATCTGCAGACCATGGACAAGCAGGAATTCAAATCCTACGGCCATGTAATTGCCCTCGCCCTGGTCGATTATTTTGACCGTTATTACCGCACACAGGAAGACCCTTATCTGGAAACAAGGGAACGGGAAGAACATTTTGTAAACCAGATCGTGGAGTCAGTGGAAAAGAGCCTGAAACAGGCACTTCCCCTCTTCCTCTCCGGGCTGACAGCAGGGATAGCACAAAGGGATCCCCAAAACAGGGCATCCTTTCCAGCACCGGAAGAATCTGAATCGGAAGCAGATGTAGACTGGGATTTTCTCGGAGAATAACGGGAAGTAAGAAGGTGAACACATGACAGAATTTTTGACAACAGACACCAGCCTGCCGCCTTATATGGTATTTCCACGGTTCCTTCTGGATATGGAGCTGAATGAAACAACCAAACTGCTCTATATGCTTCTGCTTGACCGTGCCAGGCTTTCCCTGAAAAACGAAGGCTGGACGGATGAATCCGGTCATGTGTTCCTTTACTTCACCATCGAATCCATGGCGGAAGTCCTCCACAAAAGCCAAATGACCGTCAAAACATCCCTGTCCGCACTGGAAAAACAGGATCTGATTCTCCGAAAACGCCAGGGTGCCGGACATCTCAACCGGATCTATGTAAAATTCCCGGCTGGGGCTTTCTGCCAGACAGACGGGATTCTTTCCCCAAGACAGACAGAAAACTGTCCGGCTGACAGACAGGATTCTTTCCCTGAGACAGACAGAAAACTGTCCGGTAATAAGAAAGAGAGAGATAAGAACGATTTATCAAAAAGAGAGAGTCATGAGAAACGCTCTCCCTATGGAAGATTTCAAAATGTATTCCTGTCAGAAAAGGAACTGGAAGAAGTCAGACAGTCGGTTTCAGACTGGCAGGAATATATCGAACGGTTATCCGGCTACATGGCTTCCACCGGAAAACACTACCAGAACCATGCAGCCACCATCATCAGCTGGGCAAGGCAGGACAATCCCCCTTCCCGGCAAAGCATTTACGAAAGTGAGGAATACGAAACATTATGAAAAAGTTTACAGAAGAACTGACCAATCAGGAACCAAACAGAGAATTACAGCCGGATGAATATTTTCATGACTCCGACAACCTGATCTACTGCGCCAAATGCCATACACCCCGACAGGGCAGGTACACCTTGCAGGGCAGGGTATTCATGCCGCCCATCCGATGCAAATGCCAGCAGGAACTCTATGAACAGGAAGAAAACAAACGGAAACTGCTGGAGAAACAGGCAGAAATCGAACGGATGAAAGCCAGCGGGTTACAGGATAAGGCACTCTATGATTATACATTTGACAAAGATAACGGCATCAATCCGGAGATGGCATACGCCCACAAATATGTGGATAACTGGGAAGATATGAAAGCCAATTCCTCCGGTCTTCTCCTCTGGGGAAATGTCGGTACCGGGAAATCCTTCTTTGCGGGCTGTATTGCCAATGCTCTTCTGGAAAAAGGTGTTCCGGTGCTGATGACAAATTTCTCCCGGATTCTGAATACCCTGACCGGAATGCACTTCGAAGACAGGAACCAGTTCATTGACAGTCTGAACCGATACAGCCTGCTAATCATTGATGACCTAGGGATTGAACGCAATTCTGAATTTGCCCTTGAACAGGTATTCAATGTGATCGACAGCCGTTACCGCAGCAAAAAACCGCTGATTGTAACCACCAATCTCACATTGACGGAACTGAATAATGCACCTGACGTGGCACATAGAAGAATTTACGACCGGATTCTTGAACGGTGTGCCCCTATCCGGATCAACAACCGCAACATCCGGCAGGACAATGCCTCTGCCAATCTGCAGGAAGCGAAGAAAATACTGCTGTAATGAATCCAGTACTAATTAATTCAGGAAATGTTACCGCATTATTACCACTATTCTCAGGCGGTGATACTGCAATCTCCCTTTCCAGACATGGGAGAAAGTATCACTGCCACTGACTATTCAAAACAGTACCAATTTAAAGAATTGTAAAACCAAAAAGCCCGGATACGGGCATAGAAAAGGAGGTGCCAGATATGGCAGATAAAACAACAATAACATCCGAAGAAAAAGCACTTTTACAGGCAAAGCACCGACAGGAGGAAGCCGAAGCAAGGAACCGCAGGAAAGAACGTAACACTAGAACGCACCGATTGATCCAGGAAGGAGCAATTCTGGAAAGCGTTGCTCCACATATCCGGGAAATGGATTTGGATCTCCTGAAGCGGGAACTGATGATCCGGCTACAAGGACTGTAGATAATGATATTTTACTCCCGAAGGGCGCACTTACTCACCACCTCGTCGTCGCAAAGTCCACTTACCTTCGTTTCCGCTATTAGCGAAAACTACGGACACTCCCTTGCTCCTCCTCTCCCCACAAAGCAGGCTTTGCGGGGACCCCTTAGGCGGTAGTATCCTTCCCGTTGGTCCGGCACGTGCGCTCTGCCGAGGGCTATCCGCTGTTGCAGGCAACACCGGCTATCCAGCCATTCACAATCGGATACACACCGATTGTATGTGCTCCGGACTTTTCCGAAACACTCCGGCAAAGTACCTTTTACCGGATATGGCTGCCTGAAAAAACCTGCCCCCGGCAGCTTTTATTCAGTTTTGGATAAAACAAAGTCATTCATAAAAACCCAATTCAGATAATACACCCTCACAGAAAGAAGCATGTTTATGGCAATTTATCACATGGAAGCCAAGGTCATCAGCCGTGGATCCGGGCGGTCTGCAGTTGCGGCTTCCGCCTATATGAGCTGCAGCCGGATGTACAATGATTATGACGGAATCCAGCATGACTATACCCGGAAACATGGTCTGGTCTATCAGGAAGTAATGCTTCCGCCGATGGCTCCGGCTGAATGGAAAGACAGGGAACATCTTTGGAATGCCGTAGAAGAGGCAGAGAAAACAAAGGACAGCCGACTTGCAAGAGAATTCGTTGTTGCACTCCCTATAGAAGTGGGCACCGGCAGCAATATCTCTCTTCTTCAGGATTTTATTCAAAAGAACTTTGTAGATATGGGGATGTGTGCTGATTTTGCCATCCACGATACCGATGGACATAATCCCCATGCACACATTCTCCTGACTGTCCGGCCTCTGAACGAAGACGGTACATGGCAGTATAAAACAGAAAAAGAATACCTCTGCATAAAGGACGGAGAAGAAAAAGGATTTACTGCATCTGAATTTAGAGAAGCACAAAAAGAAGGCTGGGAAAAGCAATACCGCTATAAGGCAGGAAAAAAGAAAATCTATCTGACTCCATCCGTAGCACAGGAAAAAGGCTATGAACGCATTGACAAGCATCCGAAAAGTACCCGGTATGGCAGGCAAAATCCTATTTCCGAAAAGTGGAACAGTGATGAACAGCTCTGCCTCTGGAGAGCAAACTGGGCAGATACCGTCAATCGAGAGTTAGAATGCCGTCAGTTTGATACACGGATTGACCATCGTAGTTTTTCCGATCAGGGCATTACTGAACAGCCGACAATCCACGAAGGCTATATTGCAAGAGATATGGAAAAGAAAGGCATGGTTTCTGACCGATGCGAACTGAATCGACAAATCCGTTCGGATAACCGTCTGCTTGGAGAATTGAAAAATCAGGTCGCAAAACTGACAAAATCTATCAAAGAGAGTATCCCTGCAATCGCCGAAGCACTGGAAAATATCCGTGGTGCCATGATCATCTTCCAATATCAGATGCTCCATAACGAAATGCAGACTGCTTCCGCTAAAGATTGGATAGAAATGACAAAACCCGTGATAGAAAAATACAAAGCCACCAAACTGGAAATCCACAAAAAGCAGGAAGAACGGAAAATATTGAAAACAAAGAAGCAAAATCTTAGCATCTTAAATCCTTTACAGCATTATCATCTGAACCAGCAGATTACCACATTAACCGAAGATATCGAAGAACTCAAGTCAAAAAAGAATTACTTTATGGCAGAAATCTACTGCCATAATGACACAGAAATGAAAAATGCAGAATCCACTCTAAAGCAACAGTTCGCCTTTCTGGAAAAACTGGCTTCACAACGCCAGTCACTGAATGAACAACTTGGAAAAAACTGCAAGGAATTCATAGACCTGAAACTTTCTGTAGCTCCCGAAAAATCCGAAGAATTACTGGATGCCAGAGTTTCTTTCCGGAACATTGTCCGTAATCTGGTTGTTTCCAGACTGCGTGACGTTTATGGAAAGAAATTTGAGTACGAAAGACTGAACAATGCCTCTGATTACATTGATGGCTGTATACAGGAAGACCCTTATCTTTTCCGGGAACGTGCCCGTCAGAAAGCCTGGGAGCAGGATCGAAGATATCATCAATCTCGTAAACCACAAAAGAAACATCGAGATTTTGAACTTTAAAATGAAAATACAAAAGCTGAACAAGCCAGTAAATATCTGTACCTGTTCAGCTTCTTTTGTTATCTGTAAATCAATTCATCCAACACAATCTCTTCCGCAGCATTCCGGATATTATTTACAGCTCCAACCCACGCCATCTGGTCACGAGCTTTCAACTCCTCTGTAATGCCTTGCTTCTCCATCATCTGTCGCACCAGAACTTCCATTCTCTCCTGTGCCTCATCGTCCACAGCATTCAGATGTTCCATCAATCTGTCTTCCAACATATACAGGGAATATATTGCCGGACGATGCTCTTTCAGATATGTTCTCCGCATCATTCCGTATTTTCCATAATGCGGTTCTTCATCTTTACTGACAAGATTCGGATAGTAAATTCCATCTGCTCCTAGTGTGTAGGTACCACCCATTTTTTCAAATGTGCTTTTCATGTGTTATTCTTCCTTGAAATCGGCGATGTCCTTAAATCATCGCAAAATATTTCAGGGCAGCCTTGATAGCATCTTCTTTCTCTTTCGGACATTGTGGAACTCTTGCATTTTCTGATTTTGGAAGGTTATAGTTTTCTCCCACTTCAATTCCACA
>JALFGN010000070.1 GCA_022777285.1 Blautia sp. | reverse complement strand
GTTTTTCTGTACTTTTGATGATTATATTGTCCTGATTCACTTGTTTGGGACAGGATATTTGTATTTCTTCATTTTTTTAGTATCACAATGGTATCATGGGATTTTTCCATCCGTCTGCCCATCAGAACTCCTTTTCGTTTTATATGTCCTGCTTCTGTAAAACTCTTCTGCTACACATTCCGCAAAAACTTACGTATTGATGAAGTTATAAAAAAGTGCTAATCATTAATACTGAAAATTGCACAAAGTTATCCTGCCAGTTTCAGTACATCTTCCAAAGACATTCCATGGCGAATGGACTGATACAAGGCAGTTACCTGTTCTTCACGGATCTTTCTTTGGAAATGCTGATAGCCTTCTTCGAAACTGCAATAAGTCCCATTACATGTGCAGCACATATAATGCACCAGGGACATGATCAGCCAATAGCGTTCAATCCCCGTCTGCGTTCGGATCTGATATTTATCCAGAGCCAGTTTTGTTTTACTCTGACGAAAGAATATCTCAATTGGCCAGCGTCTGGTGTAGGAATCCAGAATTTCCTGTGTGGATAAACCTGCATTAGTAGAAAGAAAGACCCTCAGTGCTTTGGCTTCTCCAAATGCATTCTCAGGATAGCTGATGATGACCACGGCATTTGGAACATCATTAAGTTCCCCTTCATACCGATAGACATAGAAGTTACGGTTATCAACTGTCACAAGGCTGACATCCGGATCTTCCTTTCTGAGATGAAGGGCAAACTCACTGACTTTCTGACGGATCCCGCATGGATAGATGATCCGGTTGGTTTTTAATGCACCGATCGTATAAAAACCTTTTTGGATAAAGCTGTCCATCACTTTTGCGGAAGTATACCAGCTGTCACAGAGAAAGTAGGAAACAACAGGTGCTGACGGCAGTTCTTCTGCAATTTCCTGTACAATCTGAATCTTGGATTTTGACTTATCATATAGGATTATTGCATAATTCAAAGTAATTCCGTTGCAGGAAAGCATGACGGATACTGCCTGATGTCCGTAATCCTGACAGCCTTTCAGATGAGATTGATGGAAATACGCTGCTTCAATCGGATGCTCAGCCTGTGACGAAGGCTTTGTATGAGAAGCAATGGTATCGTCCACAATACAGAAGATTGGCTTTCCGGAAAGAATGGCTTCCTGGTAAATCATACGGATCACATGGACTTTCAGGACCTTCTCAAGTCTGGAACTGTCCCATTTCCCGTGATTAAGAAAATGGGCGGTCGTCGTCCTGTGGTGAAAGCCTGCTTTGGCAAAATCAACGGTTTTCCCTCTGTAACCATAAATGAAAACAGAGATAATAATCGTCATCAGGTGACGAATATAAATATCGGATAAAAATAATCCGAGTTTTAAACGTTTAAAATAATTGTAAACTTCATTAGAATGATGTATACTATTTGCGATGGACATCCCCTTTTTGATTCGTGTACATTGTTTTGTCGTTATTACAATTATACCGTATCAATCAGAGGATGTCTTTACTTTTGTGCAATATTTGCTACATGCTCATTTATAGTAATAAACAAAAAGACGATTTGGAACGCCAAATAGAGAATATGAAATTGTACTTAACTGCACAAGGGAAACCTTTTGAGATTATCAGTAATATTGGTTCTGGAATCAATTATAAGAAAAAAGGATTGAAAGAATTATAGAAGAAGGTGGGGAAGAGAATGATAAAAACAATTCGAGTAATGTTACTCCCAAATAACAAACTCATGTAAAAGTGGAAGGATTTGCCACTTCCAAAAAGAAGAATAAGCAAAAGTTAAACTGGATAAGACTTGCAGAACATGGACGTATACCAACGGAAAACGTAAAATACATGAATCCACGTTTCAAATATGATGGGTTAAACTGGTGGATTACTGTTGGAATTGAGTATGAAGATAGCACTGTGTTTCCATCAAACGAAGGTATTGGAATTGATTTAGGAATTAAAGACTTGGCAATATGTTCTGATGGCGATAAATATCAGAATATCAATAAAACTCAAAGAGTAAAGAAGTTAGAAAAAAGAAAACGCAGGTTACAGCGTTCCATATCAAGAAGATATGAAAAAAATAAGAAAGGAGAAAGTTACTGTAAAACAAGTAACATTATAAAGAGAGAAAAAGAACTTTTAAAATTAAATCACAGACTAACGAATATACGTCAGAATTATTTACATCAAATAACATCTGAGATTATAAAACGAGAACCAAGTTTTGTATGTATGGAAGATTTGAAGTTGTCAGACCGTATTTACAAATGTGAGTGTGGAAATGTGATAGATAGAGATTATCAGGCGTCTTTAAATCTAAAAAGATATGGAGAAATGGTTTTAGAGCAATCTGTAGCATAACACTTTCAAGTTATTACAGATATGTACGGGTACGTTAGTCCGGAATTTATGCCTATGGAGTGTACAAGAACTTGTGAGTAGTATCTGGATTTATTCAGTACAAAAGCATACACGTTGAAGTAGGAATGAAACATAAAAGTTTATAACCTTTTTATAAGTTTTCAGTAACGGAAGAAATGTATCAGTTATCACCTTCAATTCTGGCAGCAGACTTTGCCTGCCTTGGAAAAGAAATTAAAGAAGTGGAAGAAGCAGGAGCGAAATGGCTGCATCTGGATGTTATGGATGGAAAATTCGTTCCTTGTGTATCTTTTGGTATGCCGGTGATTACATCGCTCAGAAAGGTCAGCAATCTGTTCTTTGATGTACATCTTATGATTGAAGAACCAGAGCGTTACATCAAAGAATTTAAAGAAGCAGGTGCAGATATGCTGACTGTTCACGCAGAAGCCTGCAGACATCTGGATCGGGTTCTGCATGAAATCCATAATGCCGGTATGAAGGCCGGTATAGCCCTGAATCCGGGAACCTCTCTTTCCGCTATAGAAGAAGTACTGGGATTAGCAGATATGATTCTGATTATGACAGTAAATCCCGGTTTTGGAGGACAAAAATTTATCCCTTATACAGCAGATAAGATCCGCCGTCTGAAAAAAATGCTGGAAGACAGAAATCTGACAGCTGATATCCAGGTCGATGGAGGAATCGGAAAAGATACGCTGGAGACAGTTATGGATGCAGGTGCAAATATTTTTGTTATGGGGTCTGCTGTTTTCAGAGGAGATATAAAAGAAAATGTTGCGCTGTACCTGAAACAAATGGAAGAATACGAACAAAAGTAAAGACCAAGTCGGAGGAAAGAAGATGGATGCAGTTTTAATTTGCGGTGGAATGATTCAGGATGCATTTGCCAGGAACTGTCTGGAAACAATCAGACCGGATGTTGTGATTGGAATTGACAGAGGTCTGGAATTTTGTTATCGTAATCAGATCATACCATCCTGGATCCTGGGAGATTTTGACAGCATCCGGCCGGAAATTATAAAATGGTACAGAAACCAGAAGGAAATTCCTATGAAAGAATACAAACCGGAAAAAGATGCCACAGATACCAGAATCGGCCTGGATCTTGCAATCGAACTGGGCAGTGACAGAATCTTCCTTCTGGGAGCAACCGGAGGAAGACTGGATCATTATATGGGAAATCTTCAGGCACTTCTGGTTCCGGCCATGCAGGGGAAAGAAGGCTGGATTCTGGATGAACAAAATGCGATTACCGTTCTTTCCGGAAAGAAAACGATTACCAGAGAAATGCAGTTTGGAAAGTACATATCATTCTTTTCCATGGGAGATGTGGTCAGAGGAATTTCTTTAAAAGGATTTAAATATCCTCTGGAGAATTATGATCTGGCAAATTCAGATGGTCTGACAATCAGTAATGAATTGGAGGAAGCTGCAGGGACAGTGGATTTTAAACAGGGATTTCTTATGATGGTCATGTCGAGAGATCAGGTAAGTCAGACTTTTGATTGAAAGTCAGAAAGTGATAAAATTGCCAAAAAGCCAGTAAATATAGGATCTGTAGCCGTTTTCCTTTTTGCAGCGATATGTGCTGTTAGCGTTGAATTATGAAAAAAAACTGATTTACATTGAATTTGAAGCTCCATTGTGGTAATCTATAAATTGCTATATTGGAGTTTCTTTTGTTGGAGAAAGTAAGACAATGGATTGCAGATGTAGCATGTTAAACAAGAATTACACCTTTTAAATTGATATGATGGCTTGTGCATTGAATGTCGTAAAAAGTACATGTATTGACATGTTTTGTGGCACTCGCTGTGGCACTTGATGCGATTAAAAGTAAGCGATGAATAACCACCCGGGTACGACTTTCAGGAGACCTTACATAGGCAGGTCCCCTCGTTTTTCCGGTAGTATTTTTTCTGTATCTGTTATTCCTGAACAGTTTTCCTTTATGAATTCACTCCACGGCATCAGCTG
>JALFGN010000068.1 GCA_022777285.1 Blautia sp. | reverse complement strand
AAATACAAATTGAAAAAGATTAGGTTCATACAACGCCATTTTTATATAGGCTTGTCCTACCTGCTCAAAAGCATTGACTGACTCGCTGGCTGAGGGGCGCATTTTGATGTTCGCGTATTTCAGCGCGTGATCGGCTAACGCCTTACGGAGTCCCTCCATGTTATCAAAGTGCCATACCAGGGGCTGTGTAGAGCAGCCAATTTCCTTTGATAAGGTCTTGATATTGATTGCGGAATACCCATCACGGATCAGCATTTTTAATGCCGCTTCTAAAATAACTTCTTTGGAAATCTGCGTTTTTCTTGCCATTTTAGTTTCCTCCCCCGAATTACAGAAATTATTTTATATAATTCGATTTATATAATAGACTCGATTTAGAGCTTTGTCAAGCACCCTAAATGATTTTTTCAATCAAATCCTACCTGAACCCTACTTCTTGAGTAACCGTCAAACCAACCATCGCCTTGCAACCATCACTCATCCATGCAACAATAGCGGCAAAGGATCGGATACCCGGCACTGTCATAACAAGGTTGAGTTGAGGAAGATACTTCTCAGCAGTTGTCAGAATCAGCGACTCCAGATTGGCCTTGCACATTTCAAGGCTGTCCATGTGAGAGCGGATGATGCGGAGCTTTTCAGCTTGTTCGGCGCACATCTCTCCGTCTACAGCAGCAAGGACGTCCTCGTCCGTAGCTTTCATTCCCTTCGTTCGGAAAACAGAAACATCTGTAATTTTCTCGGTTGGATTTTCAAGAAGCCGTTTCGTAATTGCAGAAGCGGCCTTTCCAAACACGTCCGAAAATACATCATCCAGCTTAATATTGGAGACGGTCAGGCAGTTCTGTGCTCGGTTTTTCTCGCCGGTAGTGAAGTTGGTGAGCTTCCAACGATAGCGTACCAAATCCCGAAGTTGGCGAATATCTGCCGGAGGGATAAAGCTCCCGGAAACAAGGTCGTGCTTAAAGATGTCATACTACTTTTCGATAAAATAGTTTAATTATTTGCCATCCTCGTATCAAAATAGAAAGAACCACATACGCATGAGTTAAACTTCCAGCAAAACATATAATCACCCGGAACCAACCTTTAAAGTCGGCTCCGGGTATCTTCTCATATCCATATTCTGTTTACGCTTCCACTTCCATCTAAAGTGAACCTATTTGTCAAGACACTTTTTTTTAAAAAATAAGTTGGATTTCGGAAGGGATAATCCCATCCTTTTCTCCCTTGTTTACCCACTAAGTGTGGATATATGAGCTGTCAAGGGTGTGCTGCAGAGCAGCTTCCGAAGGAACCCTTTACAGCTCATATATCCGCGCTTACCCTTCTGGGAAGGGAGAGACAGGATAATTACCTGTCCCAGTATACTTCCTTTGGCGTGCGATATTTTAACCGTGAGTGCGGACGCTCATGATTATAAAAGTTCATGTAATTATTTATACCGATACGTGCATCTCTGGGTGTCTCATATGCATTTGGATACACATCCTCATATTTTACAGTTCTCCAGAGCCTTTCCACGAAGATATTATCGTAAGCGCGACCACGGTGATCCATACTGATTTTTGATCCGGCATCCAGAAAAATCTGTGTGAATTTTGGGCTCGTAAAATGACTTCCCTGATCAGAATTCATGATCTCAGGTTTGGATACCTTCAATGCTTTGTGGCTGGTATCCAGAACAAATCCTATTTCCATGGTGTCATTCAGCTGCCAATGCAGCACAAACCGTGAGTACCAATCGATGATTGCCACCAAATAAAGCCAATCTGTTTTGACTGGTATATAGGTAATGTCGATGGACCAAACCTGATCCGGATGGTCGATTTTAAGCCCTTTCAGCAGGTAAGGATAAATTTTATTGGTCGGCTCCGGCTTGCTTGTGTTTTGCCGTGGATATATGGCCTGTATGCCCATTTCCTGCATATGACGAAGGACTGCTTTGTGATTGATCAGATAATGCTCTTTTTCATTAAGATACCAGCAAATACGGCGATATCCATACATTGGGTATCGAGTATAGATTTTGTCAATCAACTGCTTAATGTACAGATCTTCTGTGGAATGTGGAGCCGGCTGATAATAGAGCCCGCTTCTATTAAGTCCCAGAAGGCTGGCCTGTACAGAAATGGGAAGAGTTGATCCATTCATATCCACAAGCAGTCGACGCTCCGGTACGCTAAGTTCAGAAACCAGATTTTTTTTTCAACCACTCGTTTTGAGTGGTGAGCTTGCCAATCTGCGCATATAAATCGTTGATCTCCGCTTCGCGTGCTTTTTGAGCCTTACGTTCTTTGGATGAGTTGTCCTGGAACAGTGTATACAGTTGAGTTTCTGCTTCCCGCTTCCACTTTGAAAGCATATTCGGATGAATATTGTTCTCAGCAGCAATCTCATTGATGGTGCGCTCGCCTCGAATTGCTTCAAGAACAAGCCTGGATTTCTCCTCTGGTGAATGTTGTTGTCTTGCCATAGTTGGACTCCTTTCGTTATAAAATCATAAGGGAAATCCAACTTAAAAACAACGATTTTTTTGTCTTAATTTATGGGTTCATTATA
>JALFGN010000058.1 GCA_022777285.1 Blautia sp. | reverse complement strand
GCATGTATATCAATTTCTTCTCCCAGATATTTTTTCGACATTACGGAACATTCAATATGCCAGCCCGGTCTTCCCTCACTCCATGGAGATACCCAATATGGCTCTCCTTCTTTTTTCGGTTTCCATAATACAAAATCGAGGGGATCTTCTTTCTGGTCTTCTCCGGAAACCTGAATGGAACGAAAGCCGGACTGAAGATCTTCCAGATTCTTATGGGACAGTTTTCCGTATTCTTTAAAATTTTTCACCCGGAAATAAACCGTACCGTTTACTTCATAGGCAAATCCCTTATCCATCAATGTCTGAATCATCTGAATCATGCCGTCAATTTCCTGTGTTGCCAACGGATGCGTCGTAGCCGGTTTCACATTCATATCTTCCATATCTTTTTTGCATTCTTTTATATAACGCTGGGAAATTTCTTCAGAAGATACCCCTTCTTCAATAGCTTTTGCAATAATCTTATCATCCACGTCTGTAAAATTCGATACATAATTAACTTCGTATCCTTTGTATTCCATATATCTTCTTACCGTATCAAAAACAATCATCGGACGTGCATTTCCAATATGGATAAAATTGTATACGGTAGGTCCGCATACATACATTTTTACTTTTCCTTCTTCCAGTGGTACAAACTCTTCTTTTCTCTTTGTAAGTGTATTATAAATTTTCATTTTTCTTCTCCTTTTCTTCTAAGTCCTGCAGCATGTATTCCATTTTCTGCAGCTTTGCTTTTAAAGATTCATTTTCCTGCTGAAGCTCATGGATATCCTCCAGAATCGGATCGGGCAGATGCACTTGATCCATATCACTTCTTGGTACTTTTTTATTTTCCCGGCGCACAATTCTTCCCGGAACCCCCACTACTGTACAGTTTGGGGGAACCTCTTCCAGCACAACACTTCCTGCACCGATCTTTGAATTTTCTCCGATCGTAAAAGAACCCAGAATCTTAGCCCCTGCACTGACCATTACATTATCCTTCAGTGTAGGATGTCTCTTTCCTGTTTCTTTTCCTGTACCACCCAGTGTCACACCCTGATACAGCGTTACATTATTCCCGATCACAGTAGTCTCTCCAATAATTACACCAGTTCCATGATCGATGAAAAGTCCCTTTCCAATCTGAGCTCCCGGATGAATCTCGATTCCTGTCTTTCTGGCTGCTCTCTGAGAAATCCATCTCGCAAGAAAATAGTGACCTTTTTTATAAAGCTTATGTGCACGCCTGTACTGAATCATGACCTGAAAGCTAGGATACAGAAGCACCTCCATAGGGGTCTTGATTGCAGGATCTCTTTCCTGAATTACCTGAAATTCTTCTTTAATATGATTAATAAATCCCATATTCATTCCTTTCTGAGCGAAAAAAAGCTCTATATGATCCAAAATCATATAGAGACGAATAAACTCCGCGGTTCCACTCTATTTGAGGACACAGTCCCCCGCTTAATTCCCTTAACGCAGGATTACGGACATCCTTCCAAAGAAATCTGTCAGCTCCCGGATGCACTTTCACACATTCACTTTCAGGAAGGCTTTCAGCCGATGACCCTCCCTCTCTGGCAAAACTCCTGTGCTACTCTTTCCGTTCAACGCTTTTACTTATTATCATGATTACTTACAGTTTATGCATAAACCACCCATTTGTCAAGATTTATGTCTGAAAAATACACCGCATCATGCATACAGCCTCTGCAATCGCCCCATTTATCCGGCGGATGCCCGCTTCTTATTCCGTGGCCGATTCGGGATTTCAGTACTTTCAGGATTTCCTGACAATCATCCTTCATGGCAGGAAAATTTTTCAAAACTCACACTGTCATCTCATGTCCGCCCCGAAACACTTCCTGAAAAAGCATTGAGCAAAGGCTGTTACAGATACCCAAAACGGTGTAGCAGGGATGAACTGCGGTCCGTGCACCGTTCAAGCGCAACGCGTTTGCTAAGGACCGCAGAAATCAAACATCCCTGCTCCCGTTTTGCTGGTATCTGTTAAGGCTTTGATTTGATTTTTCAGGAAGTGTTTCGGAGCAGACATGGATGCCGTGTTCAAACAAGAAAAATTTTCTGCTTTGATGATTTTACAGGAAATCCGAAAGTACTAAGAAATCCCTGCATATGGCCACGGAATAAGAAGCGGGCATCCGCCGGATAAATGGGGCGATTGGAGCGGCTGTACGTATGAACCCAAAAAAGAGCGCTCTGGAAAGAGAGCACTCTTTTCAATCTTATTTGTTTACAAAAGCTGCAACTTTCTTATCGCAGATCTGAATGTGATTCAGAAGCCATTCTACCACATTTTTGTTTACTGCTGCTACAAATGCATCGGTAGGTCCTTCTTCTTCTTCCAGCATCTCACGGAGTTCATCCACTGCTTTCGTGAATTTTTCATGCTGTTCTTTATGTGCTGCCAGTTCCGGATACTGATTTTCTTCCTGGAGTTTTTCTTCCGCTGAAAAATGGAATTCCACATAATCCATTAAGAAGTCCAGTGTCTGAATTGCAACATTTTTTTCTTTTGCACTTTCCAGACTGTCGGAAAGTTTATTGACTCTTGCAATCAGTTCTTGATGCTGAGTATCGATTAATTCATTTCCTGTTTTTAATGCCTCATCAAAAACGATGCTCATCACTTATTCCTCCTCAAACTCTTCCTTTCCCACACCGCAAATCGGGCATACCCAATCTTCCGGAAGATCTTCAAAAGCTGTTCCTGGAGCGATTCCGTTATCCGGATCTCCTTCTGCTGGATCATACTCATAGCCACATGGACCGCAAACATATTTCTTCATATTCATTCCATTCCTTTCTTAAAAAATAGTTTTAATTTTATTTTTTTCTGATAACTATTCTAATACGTTTCTGTGTATCTGTCAATTATCAACTGTTAGCAAGCAAAAGAAAATCGCTGCAAGAATGCAGCGATTTTCAAAATTAGCAAATACCCTGTGCCAGCATAGCTTCTGCAACTTTTTCAAATCCGGCTGCATTGGCACCTACAACGTAGTCACCTTCATGACCGTATCTCTTAGCTGCATCTGCCATATTGTGGCAGATATTTACCATGATATTCTTTAATTTTGCATCTACTTCTTCTGCACTCCAGCTTAAACGTTCACTGTTCTGAGACATTTCCAGAGCAGATGTAGCAACACCGCCTGCATTGGCAGCTTTACCAGGAGCAAAGATTACGCCATTTTCCTGAAGATATTTTGTAGCTTCCAGAGTAGTAGGCATGTTTGCACCTTCACAAACTGCAAAGCATCCGTTTGCTACCAGCTGTTTTGCATCTTCCAGCTGCAGTTCATTCTGAGTTGCACATGGAAGCGCAACGTCTGCTTTCACGCTCCATACGCCTTTGCCTTCATGATATTCTGCATTTGGTCTGTAGTTCAGGTATTCTGTCAGACGTGCACGTCTTACTTCTTTGATTTCTTTTAATGCATCCAGATCAATACCTTCTGCATCATAGATCCAGCCTGTGGAATCTGAGCATGTAACCGGTTTCGCACCTAACTGGTATGCTTTTTCGATTGCATAGATTGCTACGTTTCCTGCACCGGATACTGCTACTGTTTTTCCAGCAAGTTCTTTACCATTGAGTTTCAGCAGTTCTTCTGTCAGATACAGAAGACCATAACCGGTTGCCTGTGTTCTTACCAGAGATCCGCCATATGTAAGACCTTTTCCTGTAAGAACGCCTTCATAAGAATCACGGATTCTCTTGTACTGTCCAAACAGATATCCGATTTCTCTTCCGCCTACACCGATATCACCAGCCGGTACGTCTGTATCAGCACCGATGTGTCTGTACAGCTCTGTCATAAAGCTCTGGCAGAATGCCATAACTTCTCTGTCTGATTTTCCTTTCGGATCAAAGTCAGAACCACCTTTACCACCGCCGATTGGCAGACCTGTTAAGGAGTTTTTAAAGATCTGTTCAAATCCCAGGAATTTGATGATTCCAAGATATACAGACGGATGGAATCTAAGACCACCCTTGTATGGTCCGATTGCGCTGTTAAACTGTACACGATAACCTTTATTTACCTGTACGGCACCTTTATCGTCTACCCATGGTACACGGAACATAATTACACGTTCCGGCTCAACCAGACGTTCTAATAATGCTTCTTTACGATATTTTTCTTCATTTGCTTCCACTACCGGTTTCAGAGATTCCAGAACCTCTTTTACTGCCTGATGGAATTCCGGTTCACCCGGATTTTTTTTAACAACTGATTCAATGACCTCATCTACATATGACATGACGACTGTCCTCCTGCTTTCTTTCACTTTATTTTTGTAAACTCATGTAGGTATTATAAAACCTGATTGCTTATTTTGCAAGATTTTTTTTAAATTCCTTCATATTTTTCTTTTTTCTCTCATATTTTGTCTTTTTTTTGACAGAATATGCAACATCAGGTACAAAAATTTCATACACTCTGTCTATTTAAAGTATCTTTTCGTCAAAGTATCAGATTTTTGTTGTCCACTGTGAACAATCCCACACCTCGGAAACCAGTCCATCATAAAATTCCGGTTCATGGCATACCATCAATATGGTTCCTTTGTATTCTTTCAGTGCTCTCTTCAATTCTTCCTTTGCATCCACATCCAGGTGATTTGTCGGCTCATCCAGTATGAGAAGATTGGTTTCCCGGTTCAAAATTTTGCAAAGCCGAACCTTGGCCTGCTCTCCTCCGCTTAAGACACGAACCAGGCTTTCAATATGTTTGGTCGTCAGACCGCACTTGGCAAGTGCTGCCCGCACTTCGTACTGCGTATAAGAGGGAAATTCTTCCCATATTTCCTCAATACAGGTATGTTTATTTCCATTTGGCATTTCCTGTTCAAAATATCCGATTTCCAGATAATCTCCAAGTCGTACCTTCCCACTCATCGGCGGAATCAATCCCAGAATACTTTTCAGAAGTGTGGTCTTTCCGATTCCATTTGCACCGGTCAGTGCGATTTTCTGTCCCCGTTCAACTGTCAGAGTCAGTGGTTTGGACAATGGTTCCTCGTATCCGATTACCAGTTCTTTTGTCTCTACCACAAACCGCCCCGGTGTTCTGGCTGTTTTAAACGTAAACTCCGGTTTTGGTTTTTCTTTTGCCAGTTCAATCACATCCATCTTATCCAGCTTCTTCTGTCTGGACATTGCCATATTTCTGGTGGCAACCCTTGCTTTATTCCTTGCCACAAAATCTTTCAGCTCACTGATTTCCTGCTGCTGTCTCTGATAAGCGGCTTCCAGCTGGGCTTTTTTCACAGCATAGACTTCCTGAAAATGATCATAGTCTCCTACGTAACGATTCAGATCCTGATTATCCATGTGATAAATCAGATTTACCACAGAATTCAGGAACGGAATATCATGAGAAATCAGCACAAATGCATTTTCATATTCCTGCAGATACCGTTTCAGCCATTCAATATGAACTGCATCCAAATAGTTGGTCGGTTCATCCAGAAGCAGAATATCCGGCTTTTCCAGAAGCAGTTTTCCAAGAAGTACCTTCGTTCTCTGTCCGCCGCTCAGATCCGTCACGTCTTTTTCCAGTCCGATTTCCGTAAGTCCCAATGCACGGGCCACTTCTTCTACTTTGGAATCGATCACATAGAAATCATGCATGGTCAGCATATCCTGAATGGTTCCCAGTTCCTCCATCATCTGAGTCAATTCTTCCTCGGAGGCTTCTCCCATTTTATCACAGATTCCATTCATTTCTTCTTCCATCTCAAAAAGCCATGCAAAAGCTGATTTCAGCACATCACGGATGGTCATCCCTTTTTCCAGAACAGTATGCTGATCCAGATAACCGGCTCTTACATTCTTGGCCCATTCAATTTTCCCTTCATCCGGCATTAATTTCCCTGTAATAATATTCATAAAGGTAGATTTTCCTTCCCCGTTGGCACCCACAAGACCAATGTGTTCCCCTTTTAAAAGCCGAAAGGAAACATCCTGAAAAATCGCTCTGTCACCAAATCCATGGGATAAATGTTCTACGTTTAATATACTCATAAATTTTCTCCACTGTCTGTTTCATTTGTTTTATGCATGGCAGCATCCGCCACATCCCAAAGCCATACGGTCGTCTGCCAGCAAATCTCTCGCATCTGTGAGTGCACAGATGGCCTGTGCAGAAATCCCCTGACCATTTCCTGTAAATCCCAGTCCTTCCTCTGTTGTTGCTTTAATATTAATCTGGTTTTTCTCTATATGCAGTGCATCTGCCACATTTTCGATCATCGCATCTATGTGTGGACGCATTTTAGGTTTCTGTGCAACAATCGTAGCATCAATGTTATTGATCACATACATGTGTTCCTCCAGAAGCGTCCCTACATATTTCAGCAGTTTTATACTGGAGATTCCTTTATATTTGGCATCGGTATCAGGAAAATGTTTTCCGATATCTCCAAGTGCTGCTGCTCCAAGCAGTGCATCCATGATTGCATGAAGCAGAACATCTGCATCTGAATGTCCCAAAAGTCCCTTTTCCCAGGGAATCTTTACTCCACCCAGAATCAGATCCCGTCCTTCTACCAGTTTATGAACATCATATCCCATCCCTACTCGAATCATCTATTTACTCCTCAACACTCCGTACTTCATATCCTGCATCTGTCACTACTTTTTTTAAGGTTTCTCCTGAAACCTGACCGTTTGTGGTTACATAGGCTGCCTTTTCCTCCAGGCTTACGTTTGCTTCTGTAACTCCTTCCACTCCATTGAGTGCCTTTGTGACTGCTGCCTGGCAATGCGGGCACATCATACCTTCGATTTTCATTGTAAACATTATTTTTTCCTCCTTGTTCTCTATTATTCCAAGTAACTCGTTCACCATGCTCATCAGCTCTCTTTCGTCTGCATAGTTTCTTATCACTTGAAGCTATAAAATGTACAGTCCTTTTCTCCATCTGCTTTCACAGACTTCTTCGATACTATGGATGTGTCGGACTTCCTGCCATATCAGTCGTAACAGTGTTGTCTGCTGTGCTGATTTCACAGCTCGCACCCATAGCAGAAGTATAACATGAACCACTACTTTTGGCTACCTTAACCCACCGTCTAAACCCAGTGCGATTGCGGTCGCCTTATTTCAAAATGCAAATAGGGCGAAATATCGATACAATCACGTTTGTTTAAAGAATAAAAAAAAGAACAGATGTCAAACACATCTGTTCTTTTTTCTTAACAAACCGAAGCAACTGCTGCTTCCATAATCTTGAGTCCGGCTTCCAGCTGTTCATCTGTCATAACAAGTGGTGCCAGGAAACGGATTACATTATTGTAAGTGCCTGCGCCTTCCACCATAAGTCCATGTTTTGCACATTCCTGAATAATTGCAGAAGTAAGTTCCGGTGCCGGTTCTTTTGTTGTCTGGTCTTTTACAAATTCGATACCGACCATTCCGCCAAGCCCTCTCACATCTCCAATAATCGGATATTTTTCCATCCATTCTCTGTAGCGTGTCATTACTTTTTCACCTATTTCCAGAGAACGCTGTGCCAGATGATCTCTCTCCATAATTTCTATGGTCTTCAATGCAGCTGCACATGCCAGTGGATTTCCACAGAAGGTTCCTCCGATGGTTCCCGGTGCCGGTGCTTCCATGATTTCTTCTCTTGCAATAATGGCAGACAGCGGAACACCTGCTGCAATGGATTTTGCGGTTGCAATAATATCCGGCTGTACCCCTGCCTCTTTCCAGTATTCTGTAGCAAACATACGACCTGTTCTGCAAAATCCGGACTGTACTTCATCTGCAACAAGAAGAATTCCTTCCTCGTCACAAATCTGTCGTACTGCCTTTACCCATTCAATCGGTGCCGGGATAAATCCACCTTCTCCCTGGAGTGGTTCCACTACCATAGCTGCAATGGTATCTGCCGGTGCACACTGTTCAAACACGTCCCGAATGGATTTCACATAATATTCCACTGCCTTTTCCTGTGGCATGCCTTCTGGATTTCTGTAGTAATAAGGGAACTGGGCACGATAGATACCATCCGGGAACGGCCCCATGCCAACGGCATATGCTTTCTTTGAAGTCATAGACATGGTAAGTAAGGTTCTTCCATGAAAAGCACCGGAAAACACAATGATATTTGGTCTTTTTGTGAAAGCTTTTGCAATCTTCACTGCATTTTCATCTGCCTCAGCACCGCTGTTTGCAAAAAATACTTTTTTCTGTTCTCCTTTTACCGGTGCGATCTGTGCCAGCTTTTCAGCCAGTTCCACATAGCCCTCGTGTGTTACTACGTTAAACATGCCGTGAAAATATTTATCTGCCTGTTCTTTTACCGCTTCCACAACTTCCGGATGAGAAAATCCGATATTCAGTACACCAACACCGCCGATCCAATCCAGAAAATAATTTCCGTCCACATCTTCGATCATGGCACCTTCTCCTTTTTCGATGACAACCGGATAGACGCAGCGAATGGCTGACGGTACGCTTTTTCCTCTTCTTTCAATAATTTTTTTTGCTTTTGGTCCCGGCAATTCTTCTGTGATAATACGTGGTAATTCTGTTCTTAGCATAATTTCTGCCTCCTGTATTTCTATATGATTGATTTAGGAATGTTCAAAAAAAAGATACGACAAAGAGCCTTCTTACAACTCCTTTGTCGTATCTTGCTTTTATTTTTACATAATTTTTCTCCGTTTACCATATTCTGTCCACACAAACTTTTCTCTTTCACTTGTGCTGCCAGCACAAGTATTTCTTTACAGAAACTTTTCCGCGTGTTAAAATGCAGTCAGTTGATAAATCTGAAGACAGGAGATTTTCAATATGTCCATTACACTTCGCGAACTTTACGATACCACCCGTTATAAATATCATCTGACCCTTTATACCAATCCCGCCGGACTGGACAAACCCGTAAACTGGGTCTATGTATCGGAAGACATCAACACATTTGATTTTCTGAAAAAAGGAGATCTGGTGATTACCACAGGAGTCAGTTCCGGTACGAATCCAGAAATCTGGCTATACAACTACCTGAATATACTGATTCAACAGGAAACCTGCGGATTAATCATCAACACAGGAAACTATCTTACCAGGGAACACATTACTGATTCCATCCTGACACTTTGCGCCGAAAACGATTTCACTTTGTTTACTATGCCCTGGGAAGTATCACTCCATGATATTACAAGAGATTATTATCAGCGTCTCTTTCTGGATAATCAGTCCTCTACGCAAATCACGGCTTCTTTTCACCAGCTTCTCACAGACTGTCCTGACTCCAACGAAGCAATTGCATTTCTGTCCAAAATGGGATTCCCGGTACAGGATCATTGCTGTATCTGTCTGATTGACAGACCTTTGCCTTCTGCCTTGCTGCACAAGTTGGAAAAAACCATCCAGTCATCCGGCGAACGATTCCATGCCGCAGAATATGAAGAAAAACTTCTGCTGGTCTGCTGCCGTCCCTGTCTATCCTTACTCAGGGAAGCCCTGCAAAGCTTCAGCCTCCATACCGGCTGTTCTTCCGGAATGGGACCTGTCGTTTCTGATTTCTCCAGACTTCCAAAAAGCTTTTGCCTGGCAGATACGGTACTTTCATTTGCGCTTCGCCAAAAGAAACCTTTCTGTTCCTATGAAGACCTTGGTTTCTTTCAGATTCTCATGAACGTTTCCGATATCCACTTCTTAAAAACCTATAAAGACAGCAAACTAAAAATTCTGGAAGCTTACGACCAAAGCCATAATACTGCCTATCTGGAAACGCTGTACCAGTATCTTCTGTGCAACGGAAGCATACAGGCCATTGCCTCAGCTATGCATTGTCATCGGAATACCATCAATTACCGGATACACATTCTGAAAGAGATGCTGGATGATAATCTGGATGATATGCAGATCCGGTTTGAATATATGGCCGCATTCTATATCCGGGAATATATAAAACCGGCAGATGTCTCATGACGATCTGCCGGTCTCTTTTTTTATCTCAGATAATCGACTGCTGCTCTCTCAATTGGCAGTCCATTTTTGTAACGTTTGATAAAGGTATCAAAACCTTCTACATCTGCAGAATCCGGATTCATTTCGGTTCCTGCGTTTCCTGCGAATACTTTATTGTTCAGATAATCATCCAGTGTTTCATTTTCTTCTTTGTTGATCATGTAAGAAGCCAGAAGTGCGATTCCCCATGCACCGCCTTCTCCGGCTGTCTCCATAACAGATACCGGTACACCTACCGCACCTGCCATAATCTTCTGTCCTACACCTTTTGTTTTAAAGAGTCCGCCATGTCCCAGGATCTTATCCAGTTTCACGCCTTCATCTTTCAGAAGAATATCCAGACCGGTCTTTAATGCACCCAGTGCGGTAAATAAATGCACTCTCATGAAGTTTGCAAGGTTAAATTTGCTTTCCGGCATACGTACAAACATCGGACGTCCTTCTTCAAATCCTGTAATATGTTCTCCGGAGAAATAATTGTAAGCCAGCAGTCCGCCGCAATCTGCATCGCCTTCCAGGGCTTTGTTGTACAGCGTTCCAAACAGCTTATTCATATCTACTTCTACTCCAAATGCCTCGGCAAATTCTTTAAACAGAGATACCCATGCATTCAGATCCGAAGTACAGTTATTGCAATGTACCATTGCAACCAGATTTCCTGTCGGTGTGGTTACCATGTCGATTTCTTTATATACTTTTGACAATTCTTTTTCAAGCACTACCATTGCGAATACAGAAGTACCTGCGGAAACATTTCCCGTACGTTTTGCAATACTGTTTGTCGCTGTCATACCGGTTCCTGCATCGCCTTCCGGAGGACAAACCGGAACACCTGCCTGCAGATTTCCTGTAACATCAAGAAGTTTTGCACCTTCTTCTGTGAGGAAGCCTGCTTCTTCGCCTGCTGTGAGTACTTCCGGAAGGATTTCTTCCAGTTTCCAGTCAAATCCTCTGTCTGCAATTTTTTCATCAAACTGCTGGATCATGCGGGCATTATAATTTCCTGTATTCATATCGATTGGGAACATACCGGATGCTTCTCCGACGCCAAGTACTTTTTTCCCTGTCAGTTTCCAGTGAATATAGCCTGCCAGTGTTGTCTGGAATTTTATTTTTGAAACATGCTCTTCTCCATTCAGAATCGCCTGGTACAGGTGTGCAATACTCCATCTCTGAGGAATATTGAATTGGAACAGTTCTGTCAGCTCATCTGAAGCCTGCTGTGTCATAGTATTTCTCCAGGTACGGAAAGGTACCAGAAGCTGATCTTCTTCATCAAATGCCATATAGCCATGCATCATGGCACTGAATCCTACTGCGCCCAGCTTTGTAATGGTTGCACCATATTTTTCTTTTGCATCCTGCGCCATTTTCTGATAGCTGTCCTGAAGTCCTGTCCAGATATCTTCCAGTGTATAAGTCCAGATATTATTTTCCAGACGGTTTTCCCAGTCATGCGCACCAGACGCGATCGGTTCATTATTTTCATTAATCAATACTGCTTTGATTCGTGTGGAACCAAATTCAATACCAAGTACTGCTTTTCCTGATTCAATTGTATTCTTCATGTTATCCTCCAATACTTTTTCTGACTTTTTATTTCTGTCCGTAGTAAGCATTTGCTCCGTGTTTACGGTAATAATGTTTATCCTGAAGTTCCTGTGGTGCAGGTTTTACCTGTGGATGAATCATTTCGCAGCGCGCTGCCATTTTTGCTACTTCCTCCAGTACGACTGCATTGTGTACTGCTTCATGACCATCTTTTCCCCATGTAAAAGGTCCGTGATTCTTACAGAGTACTGCCGGAACTGCTTCATAATCTTTGTCTTTAAAATAGTCTGCAATGAGAAGTCCTGTATTTTTTTCATAAGCACCTTCGATTTCTTCCTTTGTCAGGCATCTTACACACGGGATTTCTCCATACATATAATCTGCATGTGTGGTTCCGTAACAAGGAATGCCTCTTCCTGCCTGCGCCCAGCTGGTTGCCCAGGAAGAATGTGTATGTACAACACCTCCGATATTCGGGAATGCTTTATACAGTTCGATGTGTGTCGGTGTGTCAGAAGAAGGATTGTATCTTCCTTCGATTTTATTGCCTTCCAGATCCATGATTACCATATCATCCGGAGTCAGTTTGTCATAATCCACACCGCTTGGTTTGATTGCAAAATATCCGGTCTCCCGGTCAATCTGGCTTACATTTCCCCAGGTAAAAGTTACCAGTCCATACTTTGGCAGAAGCATATTTGCCTCATACACTGCTTTTTTCAATTCTTCTAACATGTTGCTTCCTCTCTTTCTTCTTTCTTATTTATTCTTTCTATTGTAGAACCTCTGACAATCAGTTCCGGCTGAATCAGTCTTGGTATACGGCTTTTTTCCTCCGGTACTTTTCTGATTTTTTCCAAAAGCAGCTCTGCTGCCATTTCGCCAAGCTTTTCCTGTGGATGCGTGATCGTGGTCAGTCCTACGGTTCCTTCTGCAATCACGGAATTATCATAACCAGTCACAGAAATGTCTTCCGGAACACGAAGACCGTTTCTTTGCAGGCAGCGAATCACTTCGATTGCAATCTGATCGTTGTAACATACCACTGCATCCATTTCTACCTTCTGTTCAAGAAACAATTCCATCATCATGGCCGGTTTGGTCTTTCTGTCTTCTGTATGAAACCATACAACCATATCCGGATCATAGGCAATTCCCGCTTCCTGTAAAGCTTTTACATAACCCTTATGTCGTTCTTTTCCCTGAAAATCATCCGCCTTAAAGATTCCCAGAATTTTTCTGTGTCCGGCATCGATCAGATGCTTTGTAACCATATAGCCGCCCTTGCAATCGTCCATAAGAATGTGGGGCTTGTCGATCATCTGGGAATATACCCCCTGAATAAACACATAAGGAATCTCATATTGATCCAGCATAGCATACAAGTTGGTATGCTTGCAGTAAATCTGACTTTTGCTTGGCTCAATAATCAGTCCCTCGATATCCTTGGTAAGAATATCTTCCAGAACTCGTTCTTCCTTTGTACGGCTGTTTGCCGTGTTTTTCAAAATGATACTGTAGCCGTTCTCTGTAAGCACTTTGTCCATTCCCTGTATCAGCCGTGGAAAAATATAATCGGAAATATAGGTGGTGACTACTGCAACATTTCTCGAATTTTTCATATGACCCATACGCTGAGAACAAAAGGTTCCCCTGCCATGTTCCGCCTCAATATATCCTTCGTTAATCAAAATTGACAGGGCCTTACGTACCGTATGGCGGCTGATATGATATCTGTCTGACAATTCATTTTCCGAAGGAAGTTTCTCTCCGGGTTTGATCGATCCGCTCATGATTGCCTGCTTCAGTTCTTCCATCAGGGTATAATATTTTGTCTTTCCGTTTTCGTTCGCCATTTTGCCCCTCCTTTTCTTTTATTCTACAACTTGTACGCTCTTATTGACAAGTTGTTTCTGGATTCCACACAAAAAAAGAGGCTGACCAGCCAACGTCTCCTTATTGACATTGGCCGATCAGCCTTTTTATTCTATGATTCAAGAATCAGATCAGTATATATTTCAATATAAATAAAATTGCAAGCACATACATCAGGATACTGATTTTTTTCTCTTTTGCTTTTCCTGTGCACAAATTCAGAATCACATAAGAAATAACACCAAAACAGATACCTTCTGAAATGCTGTACAGAAACGGCATGGCAATCATACAGATAAATGCCGGAATTGCTTCTGCAAAATCATTGAAAGGAATGTTCATGATGGATGTGATCATAAGAAATCCTACAACGATCAATGCCGGTGCTGTTGCAAAAGACGGAATTGCAAGAAAAACCGGAGAAAGAAACAGAGACAATCCGAACAGAACAGCAGATACCAATGCGGTCAGTCCGGTTCTTCCTCCTTCTGCTACACCAGATGCACTTTCTACAAATGTGGTTGTAGTAGATGTTCCAAGGACTGCTCCGGTAGATGTTGCAATTGCATCCGCAAGGAGTGCACCTTTGATTTTTGGCAGTTTTCCATTTTTATCCAACATGTCTGCTTTTGATGCAACACCAATCAAAGTACCCAGTGTATCAAACATATCTACAAACAAAAATGCCATCATAATGACTGCAAAATCCAAAGTCTTAACAATTGAGAAATCCATCTGTCCAAGTGTAGGCATGAGGCTTGGTATTCCGATTCCCGCTGAAAAGTCCGGAATCAGACTGTACATACCAAGTTCCGGATCCGGCACATAAAGTCCGGTCAGCTGGCAGATAATTCCAAGTACCCATGTGATCAGAATTCCCCATAAAATATTTCCTTTTACATTTTTAATCACAAGAATGCCTGTGATCAGAAGTCCGATCAGTGCCAGCAATACGGTAATCCCCTCTGTCCGGAAAAGTCCGTTTGCAATCGAGCTTTTAAAAGAATACATACTTACCAGTGTACTGCTGTCCACAACGATTTTTGCATTCTGAAGTCCGATAAAAGCAATAAACAGACCAATCCCTGCTGACACCGCATGCTTCAGTGTCATCGGTATGGCATTAAAGATTGCCTCTCTTACATTGGTCAGTGACAGCACAATAAAGAGAATCCCCTCAATAAATACGGCTGCCAGAGCCATCTGCCAGGTATATCCCATTCCCAGAACAACCGTATAGGCGAAATAAGCATTTAAGCCCATTCCCGGTGCCAGAACAAAAGGATAATTCGCTAGCAGCGCCATCAAACAGGTTCCGACCAGAGAAGCCAGAGCAGTTGCTGTAAAAACAGCCCCTCTGTCCATTCCCGCCTCTGAAAGAATATTGGGGTTAACAGCCAGAATATAGGCCATCGTCATAAATGTGGTGATGCCCGCAAGAATCTCTGTTTTCAGGTTTGTGTGGTGTTCCTTGAGATGAAACATTTTTTCCAACATATTTTTTCCCTTCTTTGTTTTTATTTTACAGGTAACACTACAATTGTAAAGAAAAATCTTCAAAACGTCAACTATTCCAATGTAAACATATGCCCTTTTCTCTCTACATCTGCTGCCTCGATCAGTGACGTCACGCCCTGCACTGCAAGAGATACCGTAGATTCCACATGGATATAGTCTGTCACACTGTAATCAAACAGGATATTGCTCTGAGCCGGGAATTCCTCATCTCCATCCCAGAACAGAAATTGCATGGGAATACAATCAAACGCTTTCAGAATATAACCGGCATCTCCCTGTCTGACCGGCTCCCCGCCCAGTTTCTCTGCTGCTGCCCTCAGAATCTCTGTTTTTCCCGAGAATGTCTGCGCAAACGGCTGGAGTACATGCGCCTCAAACGCTGGTGTAAACGGACCGGCTCCCCGTACATTTCGGAAAGGGACCCATTGGTTTCTGAAAAATGCCGTTTCTTTTGCATAATAAAAAAGATTATAAATATTCATTTTTGTTCCATTTTCCACCGGCCTTGTATCTTTCAATGGAAAGATTTCTCCGTCTTCCAGACGAACGCCCAGCTTTCTTCCAAAATGCCAAAGCACCAGACAGTCGTTTTCGATTTTTAACTCCGACAGTTTTTTCATCAGATCTTCCACATCCATCTGCAAAAATTCCTGCCGCCATTTTTCACAAAGCTTATCATAATTTGACATCATTTATTTTCCTTTCTTATAAGACAAAAGAAATTCCTGCGAAAATCATAAGAAAAATAAGATTCAGCAAGGTAAATAAAGCCAGATAACGATTTTTTAATTCCGGATTTTTTACCGCAATCTGTTTATAGGAAATCAGACTTGCCATGGATGCGATCAAGGTTCCAAGACCGCCCACATTCGTTCCTATGATTAACTCCTTCCATTCTTCCGTAAAACCGGAGAGAAGCAAGGCTGCTGGTACATTACTGATCACCTGACTGATTCCTACCGCTGCCAGCCTCACATGTCCTTGTAACATTCCCTTGATCCACTGACAAAAAACAGGAAACCTTCCCATATTTCCGATAAAAATAAAAAAACAGACAAACGTAGCCAGCAGACTGTAATCCACCTTTTTTAATAATCGTCGATCTGTAAAGAAAATGCACACACTGTTCAGAATCAGAAGAACCGGACGTGAAATGACACCGGCTACCGATAACAGACAAATGCCAAACAAGAGCAGATAAATTCCCAGTCTCTTCCGGTCTGTTATTTCTGTTTTCTGAGGGGTATATCGGATGTCTTCTTTTTTTCGATATACCAGATAGACACATCCCACTAATCCGATTGCTGAGACAAGCGTATATGGCAGCATCAGCCAAAGAAATGCCCCAAGCTTCATTCCCGATACCGAATACAGGTAGAGATTCTGGGGATTCCCCACAGGAGTGAGCATACTTCCCAGATTTGCTCCGATCGTCATGAGCGTAACCACAAAACAAACCGCTGATTTCTGATCGGTCATATGCAGAATCAGAAGCGCCAATGGCACAAACGTAATCAATGCCACATCATTCGTAATCAGCATACTGCTGAAAAAACAGAGAAAGACCAGTACCAGCACCAACCCTCTTCTGGATTGGATTCTCCCAAGCAATCCCTCTCCAATCACTTGAAACATTCCTAATTCTTTCATTCCTGCCACAACAGCCATCAGACAAAACAGAACGATCAAAGTTCCAATATCAATGTATCCTGCATACTGCCTGTCCGGTCGAACCAGAAAACAAGAGACAACTGCCAGTAAAAAAGAAAGAACCAGCACCGTCTCCCGCTTTACAAATTTTTGTATTTTCTTTCCCATTTCTTCTTTTCCTTCCAGATTTTTTTCTTTTCTCTTCTTCATTATTAAACTATTATTTTTATATTTTGTAAAGAAAAAGCTCTGATTTTACGCGGTTTCTGTAAAAATCAGAGCTTTTTTCTTTCTCTTTATAACCCCATCCGGGGGTTCATTATCCTTTTGAATTAAATATCACCTTTCAGAATCACACGGATTCTTTTGTAGATCAACATTACAATGACAGAATCCAGAATTCCTTTGATCAGGTTAAACGGACCAACTGCCAGAACTGCAAAGGTAAACAGACTGTTAATGGATTTATTGATCGCTGTTCCCATCTGTACAAAAGCATCCACCGGCATTCCAAAAGCTGCACCGTATGCAGGAAGCAATACAAATGCATTCATTACACAACCTGCCACTGTCATAATCACGGTACCAAGTGCCATACCGATGATTGCTCTCTTTTTTGTTTTTTTCTGTCTGTAAATCAGAGATGCCGGAAGTAAAAAAGCACATCCGAGAATAAAGTTTGCAAATTCCCCAACACCGGCAGTGATGGTTCCGTTGATTACAAAATTCAACAAAATCTTAATCGCTTCGATTGCCACACCGGCTAAAGGTCCCATTGCAAACGCACCGACTAATATGGGAACTTCACTGAAATCCAGTTCATAAAACGGTGGTGCAATAAATGGAAGCGGAAATTCAAATAACATCAATACGGTTGCTACTGCTCCAAGCATGGCAATCTGTGCCAGTGTCCTTACTTTACTTCTTCCTGTTACATTTCTTCTTAATACCTGTTCACTCATTTTGAATCCTCTCCTTCTGTTTTGTCGAGTCTGTTTTAATAAAAGGAAATTCTCATCGAGTTTTTCTTATGCACAAGCTTTTTTCTCATAAGAAAAGCCCTGAGTCAATACCATAGACTCAGGGCAAAACATACATGAAAAAAATCATACATTTATCTTCTCTCATCCAGACTATACTGTCGGTTTTGGAATCACACCAAATCAGCACTTAAGTGCTCGCGGACTATACCGCCGGTCGGGAATTCTCAGTTTTTTCTGACTGAGGCACCCTGCCCTGAAGAATTTTCTTTTATCTTTTAATATTATAACGCTATGCACGACTAATTGCAACAAAATTTCATAATTAATTCCGATCCATAAGAACAACAAAAAAGATACCTCTTTTTCAAGAAGTACCTCTTAACAAAATAGCGAGAGGGGGATTCGAACCCTCGACACTACGGGTATGAACCGTATGCTCTAGCCAACTGAGCTATCTCGCCATATCCTTCTTCTGTTTTTTGCAAAAGGAATGGGACCTATAGGGCTCGAACCTATGACCCTCTGCTTGTAAGGCAGATGCTCTCCCAGCTGAGCTAAGATCCCATTTTCTTTTTCGGTCTGCGACCAGATGCTGTTCTCACAGCAAGTAGCGAGAGGGGGATTCGAACCCTCGACACTACGGGTATGAACCGTATGCTCTAGCCAACTGAGCTATCTCGCCACGCTTCCTTCTGTTTTCCAAAAGGAATGGGACCTATAGGGCTCGAACCTATGACCCTCTGCTTGTAAGGCAGATGCTCTCCCAGCTGAGCTAAGATCCCATTTACAAAGCAGCCATTGCTTGACTGCTTTGCTATTATAACCTTAAATAGACCAAAATGTCAATACTTTTTTTCAAATTTTTACATTTTTTTATTTAAAATATTCTACACCTGATTCGAAGATCTGAATATCCTGTTCTCCGTAAATATTCATGGCAACTCCGTCACCGCGACGTTCGGAGTGAGCCATCTTACCGAGAATACGTCCATCCGGGCTTGTGATACCTTCGATTGCTGCATAGGAACCATTTACGTTCCATTCTTCGTCCATTGTCACATTTCCGCTTGGATCGCAGTACTGTGTTGCAACCTGCCCGTTTTCAAAGAGTTTCTTCAGCCATTCTTCATTTGCAACAAAACGTCCTTCTCCGTGTGATGCAGGATTTGTATAAACTTTTCCTAATTCTGCTTTCTGCAGCCATGGGGATTTGTTTGTTACCACTTTTGTATAAACCATTTTTGAAATATGACGTCCGATTGTATTAAATGTCAGGGTCGGTGCATCTGCATCCTGACCTGTGATGGCTCCGTTTGGAACCAGTCCCAGTTTGATCAGCGCCTGGAATCCATTACAGATACCAAGAGCAAGTCCGTCTCTTTCATTTACCAGTCTCATAACTGCGTCTTTAATCTTTGCATTCTGGAATGCAGTTGCAAAGAATTTAGCAGAACCATCCGGTTCATCACCTGCGGAGAATCCACCCGGGAACATGATGATCTGTGCCTGGTCGATGGCTTTTTCAAATGCATCCACAGAATCATGGATATCTGCTGCATCCAGGTTACGGAATACTTTTGTGATCACTTTTGCACCTGCACGTTCAAATGCTTTTGTGCTGTCGTATTCACAGTTTGTACCTGGGAATACCGGAATAAATACTGTCGGCTGTGCAATCTTGTGTGAGCAGATATGAATGCTTTCTGCTTTGTACAGTCCTCTGTCTTCTTTTTTCATAATATCATCGGTTTCAGAACCGGAACGTGTTTTGAATACTTTTTCCAGAGGTGCTTTCCATGTTTCCAGTGCTTCTGCCATGGTAATGCTCATATCTTTGTATTCAATCGTTGCCTTATCTGTCACTTCACCGATAACGGTATAAGTAATTGCAAGCTCACCTACTTTGCCATCTGCAACTTCACAGATAATATCGCCAAATCCGGCTGTGAACAGATCTCTCTCATCTACATTGTGTTCAATTTTAACACCCATCTGATTTCCGAATGCCATCTTGCTTACTGCTGCTGCAATACCATGCCGATCCAGTGCATAAGCAGAGAGCACTCTTCCTGCCTGAATATCTGCATGCAGTTTTGCATACTGATCTTTCAGAGCTTCGAAATCCGGAAGATCGTAATCTGCTTTCGGCATACGCAGCCATACCAGTTTGCTGCCTGCTTTTTTCAGTTCCGGTGTGATAATGTCTTTCTGTTTTGCAACATCCACAGCAAAAGATACCAGTGTCGGCGGTACATCAATGTCATTGAAGGTACCGGACATGGAGTCTTTCCCACCGATGGACGGAAGGCCAAATCCCAGCTGTGCTGCATAAGCACCAAGAAGTGCTGCGAAAGGCTGGCTCCAGCGATGTTTATCTTCTGTCATTCTGCGGAAGTATTCCTGGAATGTGAAACGAATCTTACTGTAGTCACCACCGGTTGCAACGATTCTTGCAACAGATTCTGTTACAGCATAAACCGCTCCGTGATATGGGCTCCAGCTGGACAGGTATGGATCAAATCCATAACTCATCATAGTAACGGTCTCTGTTTTTCCGTTCTGTACCGGAACTTTTGCAACCATAGTCTGTGTCTCTGTCAGCTGATATTTACCGCCGTAAGGCATGAATACACTGCCTGCTCCGATGGAACCGTCAAACATTTCTACAAGACCTTTCTGAGAACAGGTGTTTAAATCAGCCAGTGTTGCCAGCCAGCGTTCTCTTGTATTGCAGACTTCTGCACGATCCAGTACATTTCCTTCTTTGGAAGGAATTTCTACATATACGTCTGTCTCCTGATGTGCTCCGTTTGTATCCAGGAATGCTCTGGAAAGATCTACGATTGTTTTTCCTCTCCAGTTCATCACAAGACGCGGGCTTTCTGTTACCACTGCAACCGGAATTGCCTCCAGGTTTTCTTCTTTTGCAAATCCAAGGAATTGATCCACATCTTTTGGATCAACAACCACTGCCATACGTTCCTGAGATTCGGAAATCGCAATTTCTGTTCCGTCCAGACCTGCATATTTCTTCGGTACTTTATCCAGATCGATCTTTAAACCTGCTGCCAGCTCACCGATTGCAACGGATACACCGCCTGCTCCAAAGTCGTTACATTTTTTAATGATGCAGCTGACTTCTTCTCTTCTGAACAGTCTCTGAATTTTTCTTTCTGTCGGTGCATTTCCTTTCTGTACTTCTGCACCACAGGTTTCAATGGATTCTTCTGTGTGTACTTTGGAGGATCCGGTTGCACCACCGCAGCCGTCACGTCCGGTACGTCCGCCAAGCAGGATAATGATATCACCCGGATCTGAATTTTCACGGATTACCGCACGTCTTGGAGCAGCACCCAGAACTGCACCGATTTCCATACGTTTTGCAACATAGTTCGGATGATAGATTTCTTTTACATATCCGGTTGCCAGACCGATCTGGTTACCATAAGAAGAATAACCATGTGCAGCGCCGCGCACCAGTTTCTTCTGAGGCAGTTTTCCTTTCAGTGTATCTTTTACCGATACCGTCGGATCTGCTGCACCAGTCACACGCATAGCCTGATATACATAAGTACGTCCGGAAAGCGGGTCACGGATGGCTCCGCCCAGACAGGTAGCTGCACCACCGAATGGTTCGATCTCTGTCGGATGATTGTGTGTTTCATTTTTAAAGTTGATCAGCCACTCTTCTTCTTTTCCGTCAACATCTACCGGAACTACGATACTGCAGGCATTGATCTCATCAGATTCTTCCTGATCCTGCAGTTTTCCTTCTGCTTTGAGTTTTTTCATTGCCATCAGTGCCAGATCCATCAGGCAGACAAATTTATCATCTCTGTCTTTGTAGATCACCTGACGGTCAGCCAGATATTTTTCATAGGTTTTTACAATTGGTTCTTTGTAATCGCCTTCTCCGAATTCCACATTTTTCAGTTCTGTGGAGAAAGTCGTGTGGCGGCAATGATCGGACCAGTAAGTATCCAGTACACGGATTTCTGTCATGGACGGATCCCGTTTTTCTTCATTTTTAAAGTAGTTCTGAATGTGCTGGAAATCTTTGAATGTCATAGCCAGATTCAGAGAACCATACAGTTCTTTCAGTTCTTCTTCCGGCATAGCAGAAAATCCTTCAAAGATTTTTACATCTGCAGGATCTTCAAATTTGGTTACCAGAGTTTCCGGTTTTTTCGCATCTGCTTCTCTGGAATCTACCGGGTTGATGCAATGATTCTTGATTGCTTCCATTTCTTCTGCGGAAACACCACCTTCAATTACATAAGTGGTAGCAGAACGAATGATCGGCTGTTCATCTGCTTTTAAGAACTGTACGCACTGTACAGCGGAGTCTGCTCTCTGGTCAAACTGTCCAGGCAGGAATTCTACGGAAAAAGCCTGGTCTGTATCATTCATTTCAAACGTTTCTTCATATAAAACATCTACAGGAGGTTCAGAGAATACACAGGTACATGCTTTTGCAAATGCTTCATCAGAAATATTTTCCACATCATAACGGATCAGCACACGCACACCTGTTACATCTTTGATTCCCAGATAGCTGGAAATTTCATGTTTCAGCTCTTTTGCCTGTACGGCAAAGGCTGGTTTCTTTTCAACATACACGCGTCTTACACTGCTCATGTTGACTCCTTTCTGCCTTATCCTGGCGTAAAACCTTTAATCTTCTTTTATCATCATAATAACACAGAAAAATTCATTAATAAAATTAATATATCTTATATTTTTTATTATTATAACTTATCAGTCATTGACGAATTCGGTTTCTTTTGTTAAACTGATTCCAAAAAACAGGAGGATTTCTCACTATGGATATCAGTTTTGAACTGTATAAGGTCTTTTATTATGTAGCTTCCACTCTGAGTTTTTCGGAAGCTTCCAGACAGCTCTATATTTCCCAGTCTGCAGTAAGTCAGTCCATCAAAGCGCTGGAACAGAAACTAGGGCACGCCCTCTTTATCCGAAATACCAAACGGGTAGAACTGACACCGGAAGGAGAAACACTCTTTCGTCACGTACAGCCGGCGGTCAATCTTCTGATTCAGGGAGAACAGCAGATTACCAACGTGACCACATTGGAAGCTCCGCTGCGGATCGGTGCTTCTGACACCATCTGCCGCTATTTTCTGGTTCCTTATCTTCAGAGATTTCACAGTGAATTTCCACATATTCATATCAAAGTCACCAATGCTACTTCCATCGGCTGTGCCGAACTTCTGGAAAACCGCCAGGTCGATTTTGTTGTATGCAATTACCCCAATGCAAGACTGGAAATGAAAGAACACTATAAAACACTTCTCACCTTTCAGGACGTATTTGCAGCAAATAAGGACTATTTTGATTTTACGGGAAGAAAGCTTACTCTGGCAGAACTGCATCAGTATCCCTTGTTGATGCTTGGAAAAAAAAGTACTACCAGTGAATTTCTTCACAGCCTTTTTCTCCAGAAAGGACTGCACCTGACACCGGAAGTAGAGCTCTCCAGCAATGACCTGCTTCTGGATCTGGCACATATCGGTCTTGGAATTGCTTTTGTCCCGGATTTTGTTCTGGAACACAGAAAAAAAGACCTGTATCCGCTCCAGATAAAAGAAAAACTGCCGAAGCGGCATCTGGTACTGGCTTATAACCAGCAACAGATCACCTCTCCCGCAGCAAAGAAATTTCTCAATTATTTTTCATGACCGGTTTTTGAAAGCACAATCGAAAAAATCCTCCTGCAAACTTCCCAATCATGATAAATACCGGCTGCATTCGAAACAGTACGAGCACACCTGCCACTCCAGGTGCTACCAACGCATCTGCCATATGCATAACTGTATACTCCCTTTTGAAAAAATATTTATAAAACAGAATCCACAAGAATTCTGGTATATTCCTGTTTTGGATACAGAATGACTTCGTCCGGCGTTCCCTGTTCCACGATTTTTCCGTCATACATAACCAGAACAAAATCACAGAAATTCTGAACAAGAGCCAGATCGTGGCAGATCATCAAAACAGACAATCCCATTTCTTCTCTCAGTTTCTGAAGCAACGCAATGATCTGTGCCTGTACAGTTACATCCAATGCACTGGTAGCCTCATCACAGATCAGAAGCTGCGGAGAGACTCCAAGTGCCCGGGCAATCGCAGCTCTCTGGCACTGTCCTCCACTGACTTCATGCGGATAACGGCCTGCAAAGCTTCCATCCAGTTCTACCATAGACAGAAGTTCTTTCATTCTTTCTTTTGCCTGCTTTCTCCGCATTCCCTGATTGAGCATTCCCTCCATGATTCCATCTCCCAGTGTCCGTCTCGGATCAAAAGAATCCTGTGGTGTCTGAAAAACCATCTGTACCTTCCGATACAGTTCTTTTTTCTGTTTTCTGTCTGCATGAATCATCTCGATCCCATCTACCCAGACACTTCCTTCGTCCGGTTTTGTCAGACCGGTGATGATCCGGGCAGTGGTACTTTTTCCGCATCCGCTTTCTCCTACTATGCCTGCACAGGTACCTGCGCTTACAGAAAAGTTCACGCCATTCACAGCCACATAAGGATTTTTCCCTTTATAAAATGTCTTTTTCAGATTTTTTACTTCCAATATCTTTCCCATGTATTATGCCCTCTGATTTTTTCGGATGCGCAGGACAGAACCAATCAATCTGCGTGTATATGCTTCCTTTGGATGAAGGATCACTTCTTTTGTAGGTCCGTACTCCACAAGTCTTCCCTGATGCATCACCGCCACCTGATCTGCCATATACTCGACCACACCGATGTTGTGTGTCACGATTGCTATGGATGTACCAAACAATTCCCGCATCTTCATCATTTCCCGAACCACCTGCGCCTGCACAGTCACATCCAAAGCACTGGTTGGTTCATCTGCCAGCAGGAGAGATGGTTTTAAAATCATCGCCATCATGATTCCAACCCGTTGATTCATTCCACCGGATAATTCAAAAGGATAACTGTTCAAAATGCGTTCTCCATCCGGCAGTTTCATTTTTTCAAACAAATCCATTGACCGTTCTTTGATTTCCTGTTTCGTAACTGTTTCATGCTGAAGTACAAATTCATATAACTGATCTTCAATGGTTCGAATGGGACAAAGAGAAGCTCCTGTATTCTGAAAAATCATACTCATTTGCGGACCGCACAGTTTCCGGAGTTCCTCCCTTTTCATATTTGTAACATCCTGATTTTTATAAAGGATTTTTCCTTTTGTCACAGCTCCGCCACTTTCCAAAAGTCCCATAGCAGCCTTGATCAGGGTACTTTTTCCGGAACCACTCTCTCCTACTATACCAAGGATTTCTCCTTGCTTTAAAGTAAGACTGACATCCTCCAGAACCGGTTGTTTCCCATAACATACCTGCAGATGTTCGGTTGTCCATATCGATTGCTCCATGATTTTTTGCCCTTTCTCAGTTTTTGTCCAAATCTACCGTAAATTCATAATAATCACAGGGATGTGCTTCAAGCCCGGTCACACCCTTTCCGGATACAATAGACATTTTTAAATGAGAGGCAAAAAAGAATCCATAATCATCCAGCATCGTCTGGGTCATTTCGGCAGCCAATTTTGCTCTTTCTTCCATATCAAACGTACCCTTCATCTGATTTTCCAGTTCCTGCAATGCATCGCTGTGATAACCGCCTCTGTTTTTTGTGGAGGTATCCAGGCAATGCGTCGTAAAGAAATATTCCGGATCTCCGGTCGGTGCGCATACAAAGGCACTTGCATAAATATCCCATTCTCCTTTTTCCAGGAAGCTTCCCTGATCCGCTGTACAATTCACCTGAATATCAATCCCGATTTCTTTCATGGTCGCCTGTACGGATTCTGCAAGAAGGGGCAATTCCTGTCGGCTTGGATAGGTAAGCCACCGAATTGTCAGTTTTTCTCCGTCTTTATCCACATATCCGTCGCCGTCGGTATCTGTCCATCCTGCTTCTGCCAGAAGTGCTTTTGCGCCTTCCGGATTGTACGCCGAAGCAGTCACTGTATCATCACCAAATGGAAAGCTTGCCGGGAACGGGCCCACGGCTGCTGCTCCATTTCCCTGAAGAAGCACTTTCGTAAAATTCTCTTTATCCACACCCATACAAATGGCCTGCCTTACTTTCTCATCCTGAAGAACCGGAGTTGCATAATTCATCTGACCGAAGAAAGAACGGGAAGTTTCCACGGAGGAAATGCTGTAAGGTTCCTCCTGGAACAACGGAAGACTTGCGTAAGGAAGTCCATAAGCACCATCCAGTTCTCCGGACTGCATTGCCATTGTCATGGTGTCTCCATCCGAGATTGTTTTTACATAGATTGTATCCAGGTTTGGCATTCCATCCCAGTAATTTTCATTTTTCACCAGTGTCAGACCCACATCGGTTTTCAGCTCTGTTGCAATATAAGGACCAGTTCCGGTTACATTTCCATCTGCGGTAATGCCTGCTTCCATATCAATGATACAGCCATAAGGATCCGACAGATAATTGAGCAGTGCAGGAACAGGCTCCTCCGTAACAATCGTCAGTACCTGACCTTCCCCTGTGATTTCCCTGATTTTCAAATCGCCTTTTGCTCTTTCATGCACACGGATCAGATCCTCCAGGCATTCTTTAACTGCCTGTGCATCCAGACTTCTTCCACTTGTAAATTTCACGCCGTCTCGCAATGTGATTTTCCAGGTATTTTCATCCACAAGTTCATATTCTGTCGCAAGCCAGGGTTCCAGTTCCATCGTATCGGAATATTTAAACAAGGTTTCACCGATTCCATAGCGAATACATGCCCAGCCGGAATAACCGTTATGAGGATTCACATCGGATTCATCATTTTCTGCATTGAATGTCGTATCTCCGTAATAAAAAACCTTTTCTCCAGCCGAAGCTTCCTGACTGTCTGCTTTTGTCGCCTGATCGTTTCCTCCACATCCTGCAAGATTCCCTGTTACCATACATGCAGCAAGTAAAAGTACGCTTGCTTTTTTCAGTAAATTTCTTTTGTACATCTTTTTCTCCCTTTCGCCTATCTTTTATTTCTACGTGGATCCATTACGTCCCGAACCGTATCTCCCAACAGATTAAACAGCATAACCGTTATAAAAATAGCAAAACCCGGAGCCAGAATCACCCACGGAGACGTCTGAAGCATGCTCCTCCCATTACTCATCATAGATCCCCATTCAGCTGTAGGCGGAACCGCTCCCAGTCCGAGAAAGGAAAGTCCTGCGATTTCCATAATCATGGTGCCAATATCCAGAACCCCTGTAATCAGAACAGGCCCGGCAATATTAGGAAGTATATGCTTCCATATGATTTTTCCTGTACCGGACCCGGCCAGTCTGGCCGCATCGATAAAAGGTGTCTTTTTAATGGCCATCACCTGACTTCTTGCAATTCTTGCATACTTTGGCCAGGATATACAGGCAAGTGCGAAAATGGCGTTGATCACACCTCCCCCAGTCACACCGGCAACAGCAATCGCAAATACCATCCCTGGGAACGCAAGAAATATATCTGAGATTCGCATGAGAATGGTATCCGTTTTTCCACCCTGATATCCGCAGATTACTCCGATGACTGTTCCAACGATCATAATCACCAGTACCAACAAAAGAGAAGAAAAAATGGTCGTCTGCCCTCCCATAATCACGCGGGAAAGCATGTCTCGTCCATAACGATCTGTACCAAGCAGATGCTCCTTTCCCGGTGGCTGCAGCGCAATTCCAAGATTCTGCGCATAGGGATCATAAGGTACGATATATCTGGCAAATATAGCTCCCAGAAGTACCAGTCCCACCAATATCGTAAGAATGATACATTTTTGTTTTGTATAATTTTTCTTCATACTCATTCTGCTTCCTCCTGTTCCACACGAATTCTGGGATCCAGGTAACAGTAGATGAGATCTGTCACAAGATTGACCACCACATAGATGACCGCCATCCAGATCACATAAGCCTGAATGACCGGATAATCACGGGTTGTTATGGCATCCACTGCCATCTTTCCTACTCCATCCCACATAAATATGGACTCCACAATGGCAGTTCCTCCAAGAAGAGAGCCGATGGATAAGGCAAGAAGTGTCACAATCGTCAGCATGGAAGCTTTCAATACACTGAAATAGAGGATTCTGTTTTCCTGTATTCCTCTGGCCCGTGCTCCCTGCACATAATCTTTTCCCATTTCTTCCAACACGGTAGCCCGAATCTGCCTTGTATATTTTGATGCCATGGCAAGGGTTAACGTCAATGTAGGCAAAACAATGCTTTTCCATCCCTGGTTATTTCCCATAACAGGAAACCATCCCAGTTTCAGAGAAAAAAAGTAGATCAGCAACAGGGAAATAAAAAAGTTCGGCAGAGAATTCCCTATAAAACTGAAAAATCGTATCATGTAGTCGGTAAACCGGTTTTGCTTCACGGCTGATAAAATTCCAAGAGGAATCGAAATCAGCACAGTCAACAATACAGAGGTCATTGTCAATGCAATCGTGGCCGGCAGTTTTGACAGAAATGTACGAAATACCGGCTGACCGGATATATAAGACACTCCCATATCTCCCGTAAGTACCCCTCCAAGCCATCTTATGTATTGTTCCGGCAAAGGCTTATCCAAACCAAGTTCGGCTCTCACCGCTTCCTTCTCCTCTTCGGACATTACACCTCCTGTATTCTGCTCCATTACATCCACTGCATCCATCGCAGAAGACTGCATCAAAAGAAAAGAAAGAAATGTAATTCCTAATAGAATCGGAATCAACTGCAGTAATCGGTTCCTGATATATTTTTTCATTTTCTTATTCCTTTTTTTCATATTACTTTTTGATTGTTATTATTATAACAAAAGCAAAATAGCTGTACAACCCTACCCAGGGGTTATGCAGCTATTCTTTTTTCTTCCTTATCTATTCCATTTTTTCATAGTTTTCCTGTTTTTCTTTCAGAGCATTCTCCACAAATTCCACAAATGCAGACGCATATTTCCCAGGAACCTCCCCGGAACGAATCAGATATCCGAACAGCACCTGATTATCTTCCTGCTTCAGAGGGATTCCTGTATGAAGCAGCTGATTTTCATCACTGGTCAGATAGTTTCCACTGATATTGGCCAGCCTGCTTCTGGTAAGCATACGTTCCATAATATAATCACTGTTTGTAACCACTGCTACGTTCATATTTGTAAGCGTATTTTCTTCCTCATCCTTTATTTTCCAGTAACTGTTATCCATAAATTCATCCCGATAACACTGGATGAAACGCAGTTCCTTCAAATCTCCGGCACTGATTTTCTTTTCTTTACACAGAGGATGCTCTTTTCCCAGATACAGCATAGCTTCCACATTCACAAGGGGAACAAACTCCAGCTGATTTCGATTCAGATCATACAGAAAATCGGCTTCCTGACTTCCCATTACATAAACAAATCCTGCATCGTCTTTTCCTTCTCTTACCCGCCGCATGATTTCCTGTACGTTGGTCGCATAAATGTGGCAATGAAGGTCTTTTTCATAATTTTGATTATAGAATTCTACAAATCGATTTGCCAGCCAGGAACTGGGCGTAAAGGAGATATTCAGCCATTGTGCTTCTCCCTGCTTGGCAAAATCCTCCAACGCCCCTACTTCTTCCATAATTTTGCAGGCATATTGATATACATGCTTTCCCTGTGCGGTCAACTCAATTCCTCTGGATTTTCTCGTAAAAAGACTGGCACCCACGGTTTTTTCCAGCGCTTTTATAGCCTTGCTCACATTGGACTGTGTGGTGTACAGGATCTTGGCTGCTTCGCTGAAAGAGCCCACATCCGTACATACAACAAAATATTTTAACTGTTTGAAATCGATCACTTATTCACTCTTTCTGCCGCAAAGCATAAACATAGGCGTCGGATTATAGAATTCATCCCGCTCCAGATACACACGACGGCTCACACCGAGATCTATGGAAAACTCCTGGAATCCCATTTTCCCCAGCACATCCAGATCCCATGCCGGACGGACATACGTACTGATCGGAAGCTGCCGTTTCAGTTCCTCACATTCCTGCATCATTTCATCGCCTAACGTATGATGCGCATGATTTTCCGGCAGCGCATCCGTATCGGAAAAATCAGAAGCCCCATAATTGGCATCAAAATTCAGGAGGATTCCTCCCGGCTTCAGCACACGTTTCCATTCTTTATACGCCACATCTGCATAAGGCAACGTCCAGGTAAGATTTCTGGAAATTACCACATCAAAGGCAGCATCGGCAAATTCCAGTTTTTCTGCATCCATCACCAGAAATCTGCAGTCGACTCCTTCTTCTTTTGCCAGCTTTTTGGAATTGACTACCATTTCCGGTGTAAGATCCGTACCAGTCACATCATATCCCTGTTTTGCAAGAAGAATGGAAAAGAAGCCGGAACCGCATCCCACATCCAGAATCCTCAGTTTCCTGTCTGTTGGAATCTGTCTCTGAATTTCTGTCAGCCATCTTCCTGCAAGAGGACTTTTTAATTCTGCTCTTCGCTGTTCCAGAAAACTGTCACTTCGTTTTGTCCAGTATTCTGTAATTCGCTCTTTTCTTTCATCAAAGTTCCGAACAATTCTGCCATACGCGATCATCGGACCTTCTTTGAGTACCTGAAGAGAACCAGTCTGATACAAAATGACTCCGTCAAATTCTGCGCGACAGGTTTCCAGACAATTGCCTTCATAATCCCGTACTTCTCCGAGCACTTCCCGGGCAACAACCATATCTCCCGGCTTCTTTCGCGGATACCAGCAGCCGCCATAGGAAGCAGCCTGATACTGTACATCCACAACATCCAGAGGATAATATTTTCTGTAATCTCTTTGTCCCTGGTAAATTCCAAGGGCACAAAGAATATTTCTCACATCTCTTCTGTCTGAACGTACTTCTTCCATTGTCCAGGCGCCCATACCTCCACGTTCCAGAAGAATACTTGGAATTCCTGCCGATGCTGCATAATTATAGGCTCCGCCCGTTCCTACCATAGAGCGTACCATGTAAGGTACATCCACCTGCTCTGCCATTTTTCTTGACATTGCTACGACTGCTTCCTCTGCTTTGCCTGCATAATACACATAAGGCGTCAATTCCTCATAATCATCTCCACAGTGAAGATCCATATAAAAATCTGCCAGTGGAAAAATCTCACTGGATATGGCCCATGCCAGCTGTTGTGTCGGTGTTCCTTTGGGATCCCCCGGAAATTCCCGGTTGAGATTTAACTGATCCGCTACGCCAAGACTTCCTCCTCTGCACTCAAATCCTTCTCTGTTTATCACCTTTACAATGATCACTGTACCATTGATTTTTTTCGGATTCAATTCCTGTGCCAGTTCAATGGCAGCCTGAATCCCCACATATTCTCCCGCATGGACACCAGCCGTTACCAGCATCGTTTTTCCAGGACAGGTTCCATGAAGAATGGATACAGGAAGCGGAAACCTTCCGCCTGCCAGATGGACCCATCCATGAAAGGTTTCTCCCGGTTTTACCCGGATGCTTCCCAGGACAAAATCTTTTGCTTTCTCACAGGTAATCATAAACATAGGAGTAGAACCGTAATTCAGCTTTTCCTCCTGACTCCACACCTGTTTCCAGATATCCGGATCTGTCTTTACAGAAGCAAACCCTGTTTTTTTCAATATTTTCTCATCCCAAAGAGGACGATTTCTTGCAGAAAGAGGCATCTCAAGGGCAATCTGTTCCATCGTATCAATATCTGTACAAAGGTAATGATCCTCCATACAGCTCGCTTCTACATTCTTTCTATCCTGCTCATAAGCTTCTCTTTTTTCTTCATCATAAAGATACCCGTACCAGTTGGCATCAAAATTCAACAGGATTCCACCCGGTTTCAGGACACGAAACCATTCCTTATATGCCTGCTCCGGTTTCTCCAGATTCCAGGTCAGATTTCTGGAAATCACCACATCAAAAACAGCATCTTCAAATTCCAGATTCTGTGCATCCATTCGATAAAACTGGATTCTGTGTCTGAATTCTCCTGCATTTTCTCCTGCTTTTTCCAGCATCTCCGGTGTATAATCCACAGCAGTTACAGAATATCCGGCTTCTGCCAGAATTCTTGGGAAGAATCCCGGACCGGTTCCCACATCCAGGATTTTTATTTCTTCTTTTGAAACAGGGGGAAATTCTTTTTCCAGGACCTGAAGCCATGCCTGCTTCTGCATTCCTTCCAGTTCTTTTTGATTGACTTCTGAATATCCTTCTACTCTCGTACTCCAATAGGATTCAATTCGATCCAGCATTTTTTCCATATGTAAAGACCTCGCAGCTTCTTTTCTCTTTTTTAGCTTTTTATTAGTTACACTTTATCAGACTCAAGTGTATTCCACAAGCCCCGTGGGGGGATACAAAAATGGCTGTACAGGTTTTTCTCTGCCTGTACAGCCATTTTCTTACACTTCTGCAATTACTTCCACTTCACAAAGTACATTCTTTGGAAGTGTTTTCACTGCAACACAGGAACGTGCCGGTTTTCCTGTAAAATATTTTCCATAAATTTCGTTAAATGCTGCGAAATCTCCCATATCAGCCAGAAAACAAGTTGTTTTCACTGCCTTTTCATAGCTGCTTCCTGCTGCTTTCAGAACTTCTCCCAGATTTTTCATCACCTGCTCGGTCTGTCCTTCAATGGTCGTTGCTGTTACATCTCCTACTGCAGGATCAATGGCAATCTGTCCGGATGTGTATACCAACCCATTTACGATCATTGCCTGTGAATACGGTCCGATTGCTGCCGGTGCTTTTTCTGTACTTACTACTTTCATCTGCAATTTCCCCTTTCTGTCTTATTCTGTCCATTATACTTTTTCCTGTCACATCGGTCAAGACTGATTCCAGAACTGTTCCAGTTTTTCTTTCTCATCTTCCAGTGAACACACCTGGTAATCGCTCCATTCCAGAGGGAACAATGCCCGATAAGCAGATTGCAGGAAGCGATCATCCAACAGAAGAATCACACCCCGGTCTTTTTTTGTCCGTATGACACGGCCCGCTGCCTGAAGTACTTTATTCATTCCCGGATAGCGGTAAGCATAATCAAACCCGGAATGCTTCCTCTCATCATAATAATTTTTTAAAATTTCCCGTTCCTGTCCGACTTGTGGAATTCCCGTTCCGACTACAATGGCCCCAATGAGTTTTTCTCCGGTCAGATCAATTCCTTCGGAAAAGATTCCTCCCATGACACAAAATCCAATCAGGGGTTTCTCATTTTCCTCTTCAAATCTTCCCAAAAATTCTTCCCGCTCTTTTTCACTCATGGTACTCTTCTGAAGCATACATTCCAGCTCCCGGCTTTCTTCCAGACTTTCGTAAATCGCATACACCTCCTGCAGCATACGATAAGAAGGAAAAAATACCATATAATTTCCTTTTCTGGCTGCGGCCGTCTGACAGATATACCGGGCAATTTTCCTGTACTCTTCCTGCCCTCTTCTGGTATATCGGCTGCTTACATCCCGGGCAACCAGCAACTTTCGATTTTCTTTTGGAAAAGGAGAACGGGCACAGATGGCATAATCATCCTCTCTTGTACTGAACAAGGAACGATAATATCCCATGGGCACCAAAGTAGCTGAAAAAAATACAGCTCCCCGCCCTTTATTCAGGCATTCCTGAAGATTCACACTGGGATTCACACAAAAAAGCGTAATATAAAAACGGTTTTCTGCTCCATGATGGGTATAGATCACATAATTTTCATCCAGAAGATCATACATATTCAGGAAATGCCGCACCTGAAAGGAAAATTCCAGAACTGCCTTACGGACCTCTTTTTCCCGATCCTGTTCCAGAAAATTCTCCATTTCACCCAGCAGATTCATCAGCTGCATGGAAAATGCGCTGATACTGTCCAGCACTTCATATTCTTCACATTCTCTTTTGTATTCCAGAAGCATCCGATTGCATTTCTCCAGCAGCTTTTCCAGTTTTCTGCTTTGATTTTTCACTGTTTTTTTTACTTCCAGAAAATCCTCTTTGCACAAAACAGCACTGTACATCCTGCGTCCACGTTCTACAAGATTATGCGCCTCATCAATCAGAAACAGATAATCCCCTTTTCCTCCCTCTCCGAAAAACCGGCGCAGATATACATTGGGATCAAATACATAATTATAATCACAGATCACTGCATCCACCCAGGTTGCCGTATCCAGACACATCTCAAACGGGCAGACCTTCCACTTTTCTGCCTGTTCCAGCAAACACTCTCTGTCATAAGTACTTGCTTCTGTCAGTAATTCATAAACTGCATCATTGACCCGATCATAATGGCCTTTTGCATAAGGACAGCTTTCCGGATTACAGTCTACCTCTTCACAGAGACACAGTTTTTCTTTTGCTGTGATGGTCAAGGTTTTATAGTTCAGCCCGTTTTCTTTTAAGACAGCAAACGCTTCCTCTGCCACTGTTCTTGTGATGGTCTTCGCAGTCAGATAAAAGATCTTATCTCCATATCCCTCTCCTACTGCACGTACTGCCGGAAACAAAGCGGCCATGGTCTTGCCGATTCCTGTAGGAGCCTGAATAAACAACTGCTTTCCTGCCAAAAATGTGTGATAGACCCCTGCAGTCAGTTCTCTCTGTCCCTCTCTGTAAGGGAATGGAAATTCCAGTCCCTGCATGGAATCTCTGCGTTTTTCCCTTTGTTTCTGCTGAAAACAGGCCCACTTATAATACTGTGCCAACAGATCTTCAAACCACTGATTCAGCCATGCCATCGAGAGTTCTTCTGTAAAACGCCGGATTTGCTCGGATTCCAGATGACAGTACGTCATCCGGACAGCAATGGTTTCTGCATGAATCTGCCGTCCGTAAATGCAAGCATAACACATAGCCTGTGCTTTATGTACAGGTATTGGTTCCTGCAGATAATCCAGATCCAGATAAACACCCTTGATTTCATCTATGGTTACATTTTCCCCTTCTGTCAGAATTCCGTCTGCCCTTCCTTCCAGACAAATGATAAAACTCTCATATTCTTCTTCCCATGTAAGCGGAACTTCTGCCTGATAGCCGATTCCCATCTGCTTTTGTATTTTTCTGTGTATTCTGCTTCCTTTCTGCATCGCATCCCGATCCTGGGAAGCCGTCCTTCGATTATCCAGATCTCCGCTTCGCAGAATAAATTCCACCAGATTGCGTACAGAAATCCTGATTTTTTCTTTCTTCTTTTTTAATTCATCCATAATCAGCATTTTACCACGAACCTGTGTTCCTGTACAGAGATGCATAAAAAAGAAAAAGGAAGTCCACCTTATGATGGAATTCCTTTTTCTTTTTTATGTATCTCTGAAATTATGCCACTGCATACTGCTGTAAAAATTTATCAAATCTGTCATCATGGCCGTTGCATCTTACTGTCAAAGTTCGAGTTAAATCCAGGCTAAATACACCAAGAATAGATTTCGCATCAACTACTACTCTGTTGTAAAAAACATCAATATCAAAGTCACATCTGCTGGCTGCATTTACAAATTTCTGCACATCGCTTACTTCAAACAGCTTAATCTGGCGTTCTACCATAATCTCACCTCTCCTTTTTCAGAAAACAATCTACCTGACAGTACTTCTCAAGGCTTTCTTGCTTCTTTTATTTTAGGCGTATTATGACAGCAATCAGGGAATTTGTCAATCCTTGCCGCGCATCAGCTGAAATCCCTTGAAAACCCATGGTTTTTGTAGGATTTCACCATTCACGCAAAAATATCATTTCTGTGAATGTATAAAATCACAACAGGCTCTCTGACCACTTTAGCGTACTACTAAAACAGAACGCAAAATCCACAGACTTTTCGCAAAATTTTTGTCACACTTTCTCACGATATCCTTTATGCTTTTGGCAGATACTGCACGCCTTTGCTCAGATATTCATTTCTCACTTCTGCAAATTTTCCTGCATCTACCAGTGCAGCCAGTTCCGGTTCCAGAGGCATTTTTGCCATAACAGGAACATTCAGTTCTGCTCCTACTGCATCCACCTTGCTCTCTCCAAACACATGAATTTCTTTTCCACAGTCCGGACATTTCACAAAGCTGTAGTTTTCTACCAGTCCGGCTACCGGAATCTTCATCATCTCAGCCATATTATAAGCTTTCTTAACAATCATACGAACCAGATCCTGCGGAGAAGTAACAATTACCACACCATCTACCGGAAGAGACTGGAACACAGTCAGAGGTACATCTCCTGTTCCCGGAGGCATATCTACAAAGAGATAATCCAATTCTCCCCAGATTACATCTGTCCAGAACTGTTTTACCATATTTGCCAGGATCGGCCCTCTCCAGATAACCGGTGTTTCTTCCTGCGGCAGGAGAAGATTGATGGACATAATCTTAATATCATTCTCTGTCAGCATTGGATAAATGCCGTTGTCATCTGCCTGGGCAGCACCTTTGAGTCCATACATTCTCGGAATGGAAGGTCCTGTAATATCTGCATCCAGGATTCCCACGCGATATCCTCTTGCAGCCATTTCGTTTGCCAGAGATGCCGTTACAAAGGACTTTCCAACGCCTCCTTTGCCGCTGACTACACCAATTACTTTCTTAACATCTGAATAAGCATTCAGCTGCTCTTTTGGAATGCCGCCTTCCTTTGCATGGCTGCATCCTTCACAGCTTTTTTTGTCGCAGCTCTTGCTGTCACATTGTTTCTTTTCTTCGCTCATTATTTTTTCCTTTCCCGGATGATTATTTGATAAATCGATCAATCGCTTTATTCAGCTCATCCAACGCTTCTTTATCCCCACTTTCCACTGCATCTACAATGCAATGTTCAATATGATCCTGGAGAATTACTTTTCCCGTATTATTGAGGGCTGCCTTCACCGCCGAAAGCTGGATCAGTACCTCCGTACAATCTCTGCCCTCTTCCACCATACGTCGAATAGACTCCAGGTGTCCGATTGCCCGGGATAAACGGTTCAGCACAGCTTTCGTATGGGTATGGCTGTGAGTATGGCTGTGAGTAATGACCGTTCCATCCTCCAGCGTATGTGTATGTTTTTCCTCCATATCTGCACCTCCCCGTACTTTTTCCATTATAGCAAACTGTGTAAAAAAAGCAATCTTTTGTCATATCTCAGAAAATGTATATCTCTGATGAATATCGGATGTCATGACATCAAAAACAAGGCTTCCATCTTCCTTTACTGTTTTTTCCAGACGGAATTCCTTCTCGGAGGCAAACTTTGATTTCAGCCATTCTTCCGGGTCTTCCAGCTGCATTTCCTGAATAAAGTTGTCTCTTGTATGGTTCCCCGGACATTGATTAAATATTTCATGGATTACTTCATATTCTTTCATCATTTCTTTTCTTTCCTTTCGCTGGTTTCTGAACCTTATTTATCCACTTTCTATCATTCTACCATATTCGGAAAAATTTGTACGGAATTTTGTCGAAATTTTATATTTTTTTAAAAAAACAAATTGCCAAGGATTCATAAATGTCGTATCATGTTATTTAACATAGAAGGAGGATTTCAAAATGCAGCTATTAGAAGAACGTATCCTGAAAGACGGTACGATAAAACCGGGAAACATTCTTAAAGTAGACAGTTTTCTGAATCATCAGATGGATATTCCGTTTATTAATGAACTGGGAAAAGAATTCAAACGCAGATTTTCTGATGCCCCGGTCAATAAAATCCTTACTATAGAAGCTTCCGGCATCGGTATTGCCTGTCTGGTTGCCCAGCACTTTCATGTTCCTGTTGTATTTGCAAAAAAAGCGCAGAGCTTAAACCTGGATGGGGAAATGTATTGTACAAAAGTTCAGTCTTTTACCCATAAAAAAGTTTACGATGTGATTTTATCGAAGAAATTCTTAAACGCAGACGATCACGTCCTGATCATTGATGATTTTCTGGCGAACGGCTGTGCCCTTCACGGCCTTATGGAAATCGTAAAAGAATCCGGTGCAGTTCTGGAAGGAGCTGGTATTGTAATCGAAAAGGGATTTCAGAATGGCGGTGATAATCTCCGTGCAAAAGGTATTCGGGTAGAGTCTCTTGCTATTATTGATTCCATGACGGATGATTCTGTTGTATTCCGCAAAGACAACTGGGAAGCCTGAATTTCCAGCGTACCAAAAAAGAAGAACTGCGTTTACCTTTCTGTATCCTCAGTTCTTCTTTTTTTATATCAGTTTCTTCCGGTTTTCTGCAATCTCCCGATTTTTTTCTTCCTGGTATCCGATTTCGGCTTCTTTCTCCCAGATAATTCTCTGCCTTGCGATTCTTGCACGGGCTGTTTTCCTCTTCCGCTCTCTGAGGATGTGAATTCTACACAGACAGGCTCCAAAGCACAATCCTGCCAGAAGCCCGGCTCCGGCTCCGATTCCCGCTATTTTCCTGTTCCACCTGTATCCTTCCTGTTTTTCAGGCTTCTCCTGCTGCACTTGTACTTCTGCTTGTTCTTCTGCCTGCTGTTCTTCTGCTTGCTGTTCTTCTGCCTGCTGCTCTTCCGCTTCTTGCTCTTCCGTTAACAATTCTTCTTCATAAGGAACCTGTGTTTGATAAAATGCAAACATCCTTCTTCCGTCATTGCGATCTTCACTGACTGCTGCCAGAAATTCCCCGGGACCCGTCTCACAGATTCCTTCCGGTTCTTCATTTTTTACATCTGTAAAGGGAAATGTAATTTGTGAAGATAACAACAGCTTTTTCTCCGCTATTGAATACACATTCAGATAATCTCCAATGCCCATGTGAAGTGTCATAGGAAAATTCAGAATATAATCTTCTGTCGTATGAAGATCCTGAAAGTTTGTTCCAACCGATGATCCCTGATATTCTCCCAGATTTTCAATTTCCTGAAACTGATGATCCAGAATCCGAAAACTGAATCCAGCTTCCTCATTGGTCTGGATTACATATTGATCCTGATCCGCCCGATACCCGATTCCCAGAATATTATAGGTATCACTGACTTTGATTTTTCCTTTGTACTGGAGATTTTCTCCATCCATAATAAAAAGACAACCTCTGTTTTCCGGATCATTTGCAGTATAAGGTGCTACATAAATTTCCTTTCTGGAAGGATTGTATGCCATACCATTTCCGTGCTCCCAATTTGTCTCCTTCTTTCGCATTGCCAGAGAAAACGGCGTCACCGGATTTCCCTGACTGTCTGTATTATTTCTGTAATAAGCCGATACTGTATCCGGAAGGTCTTCCTCGTCACTGGTATTTTCAATACATATAATATAATCCTCGGTTGCACAGACAGACTGGAGGACACCTTGCGGTGTCAGCAGTTCTTCCTCATAAACCTTTTCCCATGTAAGATTTTCAAATGCAGACGCTTCTGAAATTCCTCCGAAACAGGGACTGGCAGCCGCAGCAAGCAACCCTGTTCCCATTCCGATTCCTGTAAGTAGTCTGGCTGCATTCCTAATGCTCGTATCCTTTTTTTCCATAATTCTATACTTTTCTATTACTTTTTTTGTTCGGATGCCCATCTGTCCCATTTTCTATGGGCGGTTTCAGAAAGCTTGCCCGCATAATCGCATTCTGTCCATACTTTTTTCTTATCTTATCCACTGCCTGATCGACTTTTTCCAGTTTTTCATAATCTGTTTTATCAAACAAAGACAGTTGTCTTCCGGATTCCTCTCTCGAAACACGGCTCATACGCACACCCAGCAGTCGGATGGGGCTTCCGTCCCATAGCTCATCAAAAAGCCGACAAGCCTGCGCATGCAGTTCCGATGTAATGTTCGTTGGAGCGTGCAAGACGGTCTGATGAGACACCGTATTCAACTCAAAGTTTTTAATCGAAACCGATATGATTTCTCCCTTCATACCATCCCTTCTCAGACGTGCTCCAACGGTTTCACACAAGGACAGAAGCACCATCTTTGCAGTTCCCTCATCCGTGACATCAAAAGCAATCGTAGTACTGTTTCCATATCCTTTGTTGTCTTCCGGAATCGGTTCTACCACCTGACTGTCTTCTCCATTTGCAAAACGCCAGATGGCCTCTCCATGTTTTTTCAGATGACAGCGCAGAATCGCCGGATCTGTCCGGGCAAGCTCCCCGATCGTATAGATCCCCAGTTTTTTTAATGTATGCTCTGTAGATTTTCCAACAAAAATCAAATCCGATACTGGAAGCGGCCACATCTTATCTTTGATTTCTTCTGGAAAAAGCGTATGTACTCTGTCCGGCTTTTTAAAATCCGATGCCATCTTTGCAAGAAGCTTGTTGCTGGAAATTCCGATATTTACCGTAAATCCAAGCTCCCTGCTTATGCGGTTTTTCAGTTTATGGGCAAAGGCAATCGGATCTCCGATCAAAGATTCCATGCCTGTCATATCCATAAACGCCTCATCAATACTGTACTTTTCCACATCTGGTGTATATTCCCGCAGCAGATTCAGAAACTGGCTGGAATACGCTTCATACATTCCATGGTGAGCAGGAACAATCGTAAGAGAAGGACATTTTCGAAGTGCATCTACGATTGGTTCTCCTGTTCTCACTCCAAACTGTTTTGCCGGAATGGATTTTGCCAGAATCACGCCCCGCCGTTTGCTTTGGTCTCCTCCTACTGCACTTGGTATTTCCCGCAGATCCAGTTCTGCCCCGTTCTGCAGACGGTATACTGCCTCCCAGGAAAGAAAGGCACTGTTCACATCAATATGGAAAATCAATGTTTTTCACTCCTAACAAAATTCCAGGAAACATTCCTGTTTTTTTTCTACATAACCAATACATGCTGCCTGTTTGGTTTCCTCCCTGCTCCTCAGTTCTTTCAAAAGCTTTTCGCCCTCTTCCTCTGGCACACTGACAAGCAATCCGCCGGAAGTTTGCGGGTCAAAGAGCAGATCTTCCATAGATTCTGCAAGCTGACCTTTCATGGAAATTTCCTTTTTACAGAACCGCTTATTCCGGTAAGTTCCCTCCGGCACAAGGCCCATCGATGCGTAATCCAGTGCATGGGGAAGTATAGGAAGTTTCTCTGTCATAATTTTCAGTGTGACCTGACTTCCCCGTGCCATTTCCATTCCATGACCTGCAAGTGAAAATCCTGTCACATCCGTACAGCTGTGTATCATATAGGATTTTAAAATTTCTGCCGCATATTTATTCAGACAACACATGCTTTTTATCGCTGCCGCTTTGGAATCTTCTTCTGCCATTTCCGCCTTTACCGCTGTATTCACCAGACCGGTCCCCAGAGGCTTTGTAAGAATCAATACATCCCCCGGACATGCTCCGCAATTTTTCCAGATTTTATTCGGATGGACATATCCGGTAACACAAAGGCCGTATTTTGGCTCCTCATCATTGATGGAATGACCGCCTGCCAGCACAGCACCTGCTTCTCGAACCTTTTTCGCGCCTCCTGCCAGAATCTGGCCCAACACTTCTGCCCCCAGACAATTGGGAAATGCCACAATATTCAGTGCCAGTTTTGGCTCCCCGCCCATTGCATAAATATCACTGAGCGCGTTGGCCGCACTGATTTGTCCGAAAGTAAATGGGTCATCCACTACAGGCGGAAAAAAATCAAGTGTCTGGATGAAAGCCATATCCGGCGAAACTCTGTATACAGCCCCATCATCAGAAGTTTCTACTCCCACGAGCAGATTCTCATCTTCAAATGCCGGAAGTTTTCCCACAAGCTGAGATAAAATATCCGGTGCAATCTTTGCAGCACAGCCTGCACTTTTTGCAAACTGCGTCAATCTGATTTTTTGGTTTGTTTCTTCTCTTTTCTCCATTTTCAAATTCTGCCTCCATTTACAACGTAATCTGCACTTCTACCGGACAATGATCAGAACCGAACACATCGGTGTGAATCTTTGCAGATACCAGTTTCTCCTGCAAACGATTGGAGACACAGAAATAATCAATACGCCATCCGGCATTCTTCTCTCTTGCCCGGAATCGATAGGACCACCACGAATAGATCCCTGTCTCTTCCGGATAAAAATAGCGGAAGGTATCCGTAAAACCAGAGTCCAGTAATTCCGTAAATTTATTTCTTTCTTCCTCTGTAAACCCTGCATTATGCCGGTTTGTTTTCGGGTTCTTCAGATCAATTTCTTTATGTGCCACATTCAGATCTCCACAGAATATCACCGGTTTCTTTCGATCCAATTCTATAAGATAAGCCCGGAATGCATCTTCCCACTGCATACGATAGTCCAGACGAGCCAGTTCATTCTGTGAATTTGGTGTATAGCAAGTGATCACATAAAAATCCTCATACTCCAGTGTGATCACTCTTCCCTCCTGATCATGCTCCTCGATTCCCAGACCATAAGACACCTGTATCGGTTCTTTTTTTGTAAATATGGCAGTTCCGGAATACCCTTTCTTCACTGCGTAATTCCAATAGGCATAATAACCCTCCGGTGCAAAATCAATCTGTCCTTCCTGGAGTTTTGTCTCCTGCAGGCAGAAAAAATCTGCATCTGTCTCTTTAAAATATTCCAAAAATCCTTTCTGAACGCAGGCACGCAGCCCGTTCACATTCCAGGATATCAACTTCATCTTCAGTCTTCCCCCTGTTCTTTTTATTTTCTGTTTTACCTCTTTCATCAAAATATTATACACTATTTTCTGCTCTCTGCGAACAAATCGATCGAAAAAGTTCTGAAAACATCTTTACGAATACCCAAAAAAGAGTATATAATAGTTACCGTATTTCAAAACTAACGAATTCTGAAGAAAAAAGGAGAAAAACAATGGGTGGAATCTTTGGAGTAGCTTCTAAATCCAGTTGTACGCTGGATCTGTTTTTCGGAACTGATTATCATTCCCATCTTGGAACACGCAGAGGCGGTATGGCAGTTTATGGAAAGAACGGTTTTTCCCGTTCCATTCACAATATTGAAAATACACCATTCCGTACAAAATTTGATCGAGATCTGGACGAACTGGAAGGAACTCTTGGAATCGGATGTATCTCCGATAATGAACCACAGCCTCTTCTGGTACAGTCTCATCTGGGAAGCTTTGCTATTACAACCGTAGGAAAAATCAATAATATGGATGAGCTTGTTGACATTTCTTATAAAAACGGCTGTACACACTTTCTCGAAATGAGTGGCGGCAGTATTAATCCAACTGAGATGGTTGCTTCCCTGATCAATCAGAAATCCTCTCTTGTAGAAGGCATTCAGTATGTACAGGAAATCGTGGATGGTTCCATGACACTCCTGGTATTGACACCGAAAGGAATTCTGGCTGCCAGAGACCGACTGGGACGTACACCGATCGTCATTGGAAAAAAAGCAGATGCCTACTGTGCATCCTTTGAAAGTTTTGCGTATCTGAATCTTGGTTATGAAACAGAACGGGAACTGGGTCCTGGAGAAATCGTATTCATCACTCCGGAAGGTGCAGAAACTCTGTCAAAACCCGGAGAAGAAATGAAGATCTGTTCCTTCCTGTGGGTCTATTATGGTTATCCGACCTCCACTTACGAAGGAATCAACGTAGAAGAAATGCGTTATGAATGCGGAAAGAAACTTGCTCAGCGTGATGCAGACAGAGAATATGTAAAACCGGATCTGGTTGCCGGTGTTCCTGACTCCGGTATTGCGCATGCCATCGGTTATGCAAATGAATCCGGTATTCCGTTTTCCCGTCCTTTCATTAAATATACCCCAACATGGCCGCGTTCTTTTATGCCTACCCATCAGAGTCAGCGAAATCTGATTGCCCGCATGAAACTGATCCCGGTAGAGGCACTGATCAAAAATAAGAGTCTGCTCTTAATTGATGACTCCATTGTCCGTGGAACACAGCTCCGTGAGACAACAGAATTTTTATATAATAGTGGTGCAAAAGAAGTTCATATTCGTCCGGCATGTCCGCCGCTTCTGTTCGGCTGCCCGTATCTGAACTTTTCACGTTCCAAATCAGAGATGGATCTGATCACCCGTCGGATTATCGCAGCACGTGAAGGAGAGAATGTATCGGAAGAAATCCTGGCCGATTATGCAAATCCGGATTCTCAGAACTATAAAGAGATGCTGGAGGAAATCGGAAAACAATTAAACTTCACAACCCTTCATTATCATCGTCTGGATGATCTGACTGCATCGATCGGTATCCGTCCATGTAAATTGTGTACCCACTGCTTTAACGGAAAAAAATAAGAGTAAAAAAGAAGGTCTGACAGACCTTCTTTTTTACTCTTATTTCAACAAATAAACCTCTGCATTGTAGACTCCATACTGATTTGCTCTGTCATGGTCATTCACAAACACATCGATTCGTTTGCCTTTAATGGCACCGCCGCAATCTTCTGCCGTGAAAATGTGACCATTCATGATTACTTTTGTTCCATATGGTATCACAGATGGATCGACTGCGATCGTATCGCCTTCAACCAACGGCGCTCCTGTAGAAGTAACGCCTGCCCATTCATCGTTGCAGCAGGAACCACTGCAGTAATGTGTAATTTTAAACGTTCCAAGAGAATCTCCATACTGAAGAATGGATGCATTCACTTCTGAAATATCACTTCCATAAATACCACTGACCTGCATTTCATCCTCAAGAACACGTACTGCCCATACTGCATTTGCAGTATTCACCATTCCCCGTACAATTCCTTTTGATGTACTCATTGCTTCAATGGTCTGTCCATCTCCTGCATACATGACCACATGGTATATATACCCGTTCTTTGCATAAAAAATCAGATCTCCAGGCTGTGCATCTTCCACCGGAATCTTGGTTCCGTACTGTGCCTGATCTTCTGCTATACGGGGAAGTGCGTATCCATACTGTGCATAAATACTCTGCACAAAACCAGAACAGTCTGCACCTTCTGTCAGACTGGTTCCTCCCCATACATAAGGATTTCCGATAAACTGACTTGCAAATTCCAGAACGGAACTGCGGATTTCACCATTTGGCACACCGGATTTCACCGATGTCATCGTGTAATAACACGCTTCATTTTCCTCCGGTTTTACCAGCTCTTTCGCTGTTTTAAAATTTTCTTCTCCTGCTTTTTTTACCTGGGCAGTTACAACTTTACCGTTCCATTCATCTGCCGCATCCGCTGCTTCTTTCGAAAACAGGCTGCTTACCTCTGTTTGTGACTGCAAGGCAGCAGCTGCTGCAATCGCTTTGGCAAAAAGATTCCTCTCCTCTTTCTCCTGCTCTTTCTTGTCTGTTTTCAGAGCATCGTTCTTCACAAATCCACGGACATTTCCAGATTCCACATATACATAATCATCTTCTTCATCTGCCAGAACATAGCAGAGATCATTCTGGTTCATCATTCCTACTGCCCGGCTGTCTGCATTTTTATCTTCATAAATTTCTGTCTGATTTTCCATACACAAAGCATAAACCTTATCGACTACTGTTTTTCTTACAGTAGAACGGGTATGCAAAAATGCCTGATTCTCTTCAGCCGGTACAATTTCTTCGGCCTCTGTAAGCAGATATTCGATTCCCTTATATGATTTCTTACGTTTCTTTGCTTCTTTTTTCGCCTGCTTTTTCATTTCTGCGACTCTATCATCGGCTTCCTCGCCTTTGATCACCTGCTCTTCTTTTACAAAACCACGAACCGTTCCGGACTCTACATAGAGCCATCCGTTTCCTTCTTCCTGAATGATATAGCAAACACCCTTTTCCGGAAGTTTGCCAATTTCTCTTGCGGAATCTGTCATCTCTTCCACAATGGAAACTGCCTCACGGGCAAATGCATATTTTTTTCCAATTGTCCAGAAACGAAAATCTTCTACCATTTTCGGCAAAGAAACGATTTGCTGCTGTCCGATCAACTGGTCGTTGGTAAGGGTACCCTGCGTTGTCTCATTCGACTCTTCCGGATTCTTCTGGGTCTCATTGGCATCTTCCGATGTTTCTGGCACACTTGGTACTTCCGGTACATCTGGTTCTTCCGGTGTATCCGGTTCTTCCGGTGTATCCGGTTTCTCCGGTGTATCCGGTTCTTCCGGTACATCCGGTTTCTCCGGTGTGTCCGGTTCTTCCGGTACATCCGGTTTCTCCGGTGTGTCCGGTTCTTCCGGTACATCCGGTTTCTCCGGTGTGTCCGGTTCTTCCGGTGTGTCCGGTTCTTCCGGTACATCCGGTTCTTCCGGTACATCCGGTTTCTCCGGTGTGTCCGGTTCTTCCGGTACATCCGGTTTCTCATACTCCGGATTTTCTTCGATTACAGGATTGCCGTCTTCTATGATCACATACCCATCTTCCAGTACATAACGATACCCATCTGGCAATACATATCCGGTAGCCTGTTCATATTCTTCCGGTGTCATCGGTTCCAAAATTCCTATTTCTTCTGAACCGCCAGTTTCTGCTGACTGAGTTTCTTTTAAATCTTCTGACGGAGTCTCGATATTACTGCTGGATGTATGAATTTCTTCTGCTGCAAATGCCACCGATGGCATCAACATGGAAATGGTTACAGCAATAGCAAGCAATTTTTTTACTTCTTTTACTTTCAATTCTGTCCCTCCCGTTGCATTCTTTCTCATTCATTACCATACCACAAAATAGGAAAAAAATAAAGGATTATGGCGCAATTCATCTTCCACCATAATCCTTTGTTGTTTAATAATCCGTTTTTTGATAAAAATGTCCTTCCAGAAAATCTGTTTTAATGACATTAATAAATGCATTTGGATCTGCTTTGCGCACACGATTAACCAATATCTTCGCTTCTGTACTTGATACTACCGAATACAGCATTTTCCTTTTTTCATTGGAGTAACAGCCGGTGGCCGCAAATTCCGTTGCACTGTGATTTGTGACTTCATAAATCTCCTGATACACTTCATCCGGATGATCCGTCACAATAAACAAGGTTTCTTTCTTATATGCCGTATGAAGCATATGGATCATCTGTGTGGAAGCAAACTGGAAAATAATGGAATACAATGCCTTGTCCCATCCAAAGAGGATTCCGGCGATTGCCAGCACACATCCATTCCCCATAAGAATAAAGTTCCATACATCCTTATTCTTTTTCTGTGCAAAATAGATGGCGATAAAATCGGTTCCGCCTCCGCTGGTACCTCCAATCAGACAGAGACTCACAGCAAATCCGTTAATAATCCCGCCGAAAACGGAAATCAGCAAAATATCCTGCGTGATAGGCTGACAGGGTATCACGTCAGTAAAGATACTGGTAGCCACAATGATAATCGCTGAACTGATCGTAAATTTCTTTCCGATTGCCCGAAAGCAGATGACCGTAGGTATCGAATTCAGCAACAGGTTAATCGCAGAAAACGGCACGGCAATTCCAAAAAACCTGTCAAAAATCGTCTGTAAAAGCAATGTAACTCCGTTAAACCCACCCGGATACAATCCCCCAGCTCTTACAAATGTCTTGATATTTACCGCCATAATAATAGCTCCTGCAAATCCAAGACCAAATCGTTTCACTTCTGTTTTTAAATCGAAATTTACCTTCATCTTTTCCTCATCTGTCCCTTACAGCATATGTTTACGCAATTCCTCCGGTGACTTCGGACTCAGATATGCCGGTGCAATATCAAAGACAGTCTTACATCCAGTCTGTCCTTCCTGGCTCAGACGATAAACGGCTCTTGCATAAGCCACAATAACAGAAGATGTAAATTCCGGATTGGAATCCAGTTTCAGGCTATATTCGATCACATGGCTGTTTTCTTTCTCCCATCCGGTTTTTCCTGTACGGATCACAAAACCGCCATGCGGAAGTCCTGCATGGTTTGCTTTCATTTCTTCCTGGCTGATAAAATGAACGGTTGTTTCATATTCATCAAAATAGTTTGGCATTGTTTTGATTTCATTTGTAATCCGTTCTTTATCTGCGCCTTCTTCTGCAACTACAAATACTTCACGTGTATGTTTTTCTCCTGTGGAAAGAACAGGATTTTCTCCATTTCTTACGGCAACTAAAGCTTTTTCAACCGGAATGGTATACTGTCTTGCATCCAGAACACCTTCAATTCTTCTGACAGCGTCAGAATGTCCCTGGCTTACGCCTTTGCCCCAAAATGTATAATCTTTTCCATCCGGAAGAATTGCATTTGCATACAGACGGTTCAGGGAGAACATACCAGGATCCCAGCCAACAGAAATCAGACCTACTTTTCCGCTTTCCTTTGCCGCTTTATCTACATCCTCAAAATGTTCCGGTATTCTTGCGTGTGTATCAAAACTGTCCACAACATTAAAATATTTTGCATATTCCGGTGTCTGAATCGGCAGATCTGTCGCACTTCCGCCACAAAGGATCAGAACATCGATCTCATCTTTTTTATTTACAGCTTCCTCAACGGAATATACCTTTGCAGTTTCTGTAAGAATCTGTACATCAGCAGGATTCCGGCGTGTAAATACAGCCTTCAGTTCCATATCCGGATTCTGCTTAATGGCACATTCTACGCCTCTTCCCAGATTTCCATACCCTAAAATGCCAATTCTTATACTCATCTCTTATTCACTCCTGTCAGATTATTCGCAACAGGTTCACCTCAATCCCTGTTGTGTCGTACTCAGTATAGCAAATTCTTTTTTTATATTCAATAGAAAAAGGCACAGGTAATTTCTTTTTCAAATTACCTGTGCCTATCACAATCCGAATTAATGGTGGAACAGACGGATACCTGTAAATGCCATTGCCATATTGTATTTATTGCAACATGCAATAACTGCATCATCACGTACCGATCCGCCCGGTTCTGCAATGTATTTTACACCGCTCTTGTGCGCACGTTCAATATTATCTGAGAACGGGAAGAATGCATCTGAACCGAGTGTCACATCTGCCATCTTGTCCAGCCATGCTCTTTTCTCTTCTCTTGTAAATACTTCCGGTTTTTCTTTGAAGATTTTCTCCCATGCACCGTCAGCCAGTACATCCATATATTCTTCACCGATATATACATCAATCGCATTGTCTCTGTCTGCACGACGGATTCCATCGATAAATGGCAGATTCATAACTTTCGGACACTGTCTCAGCCACCAGTTATCTGCTTTCTGGCCTGCAAGACGTGTACAGTGTACGCGGGACTGCTGTCCTGCACCGATACCGATTGCCTTTCCGTCTTTTACGAAACATACGGAATTGGACTGTGTATATTTCAATGTAATCAGAGAAATTTTCAGATCTCTCAGCGCATTTTCCGGGATTTCTTTATTTTCTGTTACAATATTGGAAAGCAGCGCATCATCAATCGGAAGTTCCTGTCTTCCCTGTTCAAACGTAACGCCATATACTTCCTTGTGTTCCAGAGGAGCCGGCTGATATTCCGGATCAATCTTGATCACATTGTAATTGCCGTTTTTCTTCTGTTTCAAAATTTCCAGTGCTTCTTCAGAAAAGCCCGGTGCGATCACGCCATCCGAAACTTCTCTTTTGATCAGCATAGCTGTATCTTTGTCACACACATCAGACAAAGCAATAAAATCACCAAAGGAAGACATTCTGTCTGCACCTCTTGCTCTTGCATAAGCACATGCCAGAGGAGAAAGCTCTCCCATATCATCTACCCAGTAAATTTTAGCCAGTGTATCAGACAGCGGAAGACCTACTGCTGCACCTGCCGGTGATACGTGTTTGAAAGAAGTTGCAGCCGGAAGTCCGGTTGCTTTTTTCAGTTCTTTTACCAGCTGCCATCCGTTAAAAGCATCCAGGAAGTTAATATATCCCGGTTTGCCGCTTAATACTTCAATTGGAAGATCACTTCCATCTGCCACATAGATTCTGGAAGGTTTCTGATTTGGGTTGCATCCGTATTTTAATGCTAATTCTTTCATCCTGCATTCTCCTTTTTTTATTTATTCTTGTTTACGATTCTTGTCTCGTATTTTCCTGTTGCAATATCAATAAAACGTACAAACAGAGAAACTTTATTGTCTGCATTCAGGCTTTCCCATACAGATTCTGTAAATGTATCGATATCATCCGGAATTGCAACCAGTTTCGGTTCCCCTTCGAAACTTGGGAGCGGATTTCCGTCATGCATATAAGTGTGAATGAAACGTCCTTCTCCTGCTACCGGATTTTCATAAGCATACGTATAGCGGTTGCAGGATTCCGGATTTCCATGATTGCTCTTTAAAATAGACATGGCATAATTATATTTTCCATCTTCGATATGCATGATACCGGAAATACGAGGAGTATAGTTCGGACCATCCGGTTCAAATTCACGACATCTTAAAGACTGTTCAAATGTAAGCTGTTTGTCCATTCCTTCATAAATTGTATCTGTCTGATCTCCGTTTGTTACGATTGTTTTATTTCCCAGCACACGAACCGGCGCATAGATAATCAGACTTGGATCTGTCAATTTGGAAGGATCAAATGCCTGTGTACGGATTCCCTCTCCTTCTTCTACGAATACACGGTTTCTGCTGTTTTCACTTCTTCCCATAATAAAATATGCAGTAACTGCTTTTGTTCCATCCTGGGATTTACCGATTACAATTCCTCTTCCAGGGTAAGCATTCTCTCTTAATTCCTGTTCCAGTGATAACATTTTCATGAATATCTCTCCTTTTTCTTTTACACCATATCGTGTGCATTTTCCATACCGGAGTCTTACACTCCGGTATCATTATCCAAGATAAAGCAAAAAAGCCCCCTACCTGAACAAATACTATGCCCAGACGGTCGGCTTCATCCGCTTATACTCCCTGTGGTTTCTTCCACTTCCGTCAGTCATATAAGCATTTAAAACATATCATGGAAAGAAAAACTTGTCAATATCTTTTTCTTTTCCTTTGTTGTATCTTCTGCTGGCATTTTCTCTCCGGACAGTATAAAATATTCTTAAACACTGGATAAAAAGAAAAGAGGGCACAATCATGAGCGAAAACAGTTATCTGAATTATCAGACTATGTTATCTAAAATAAATACCTGTGCAGTAGACCTGAAACGGATCTGCCAGGAACTGGATCTGCCAGAACATGCGACAGCACTTACAGAAGTAAGCAATCGTCTGCAAAACCATGTTTTTCGCGTCGGGATCATGGGGGAATTTAAAAGAGGAAAGAGTACTGTAATCAATGCATTACTTGGACAGGAGATCGTACCTGCGGATATTCTTCCCTGTTCTGCCACTTTAAACCGGATTGTCTGGGATGCAATTCCTCACGCAACCATCCATTTCAGGAAAACAAAAAACGGACAGACACTGCCTCCAAAAGAGATCTCTGTGGAAGAATTAAGCAATTATGTTACCAAACTGACTGCCGAATCTGCTGAGCAGGCAGATCTGGTTGAAGATGCCATCGTTCATTACCCCTGCCAGTTTTGCAAAAATGGCGTAGAAATCATCGATACTCCCGGTTTGAATGATGACGAACGTATGGACAGCATATCCGAAAGTGTGATTCCTTCCCTGGATGCGATCATTATGGTGATTGTTCCAGGTTCTCCTTTCAGTGTCAGTGAAGCAAATTTTGTGCGGAATAAAATCATGACCAGTGACCTGAGCCGGTTGATTTTTGTAGTGAATAAAATGGATACCGTCCGTCCCCGCGAAAGAAAACGCTGTATAGACGGTATCCGCCAGAAAATCGAAGGCACCATTCTTGAAAAATGTGCTTCCATGTATGGAAAAGATTCTCCGGAATACCAGGCAACCCAGAACAAACTTGGCGGAATCCGTATTTATCCCATTTCAGCAGCAGATGCCCTGGACGCAAAGCTGGACAACGATGACGAACTCCTGAAAGAAAGCGGTATGCCGGAATTTGAAGCTGCTCTTGCCAGACTGCTTACAGAAGAACGGGGGATACTGGAATTAATTCCCACAGTCAATACTACATTCAGCAAAATCAGAGAAAGCATTTTCACGATTATCATGCGCAAAAATGCCATGCATATGGAAACTGAAAAATTTGAACAGATGCAAAAAGAAGCAATGGAAAAAATCGACCAGTGCAGAAATGGAAAGAAACAAAAAGTTCAGGAAATCAAAGGAATTGCTTCCGCCCTGTATCAGGAACTGCAGCCGGATATTGCAAACGCCTACGCAAAACTGGAATCTTCCTTGAATGATTTTGCCGAGCATTATCCCATAACTCCTGACAATTTCTCAAATCAAGATGCAAAAGAACAACTCCATAAGACAATTTCCGAAAAAATTTCTCAGGAATTTGAAACCTGTCTTCAGGAAAGCACAGAAAAAATACAGACAAAAATACAGGAACGTCTCCTTCAGGAAATGGACAATCTGGAAACCTTCACGATGCAATTTGCTTCCCAGCTGGATGAGGTCCGTTATCTGATTCCGGAAATCCATGCAGAGGTTTCCGGAAAGAAAAAGAAAATCGATGAGATTGATATGGTCGCTATGGGGATCGAAACACTCACAACGATGACCTTCATGGTTCCCGGAATCGGCGGTGCCATCTCCGGCTTTAAAGATCATGGAATCATGGGTGGAGTAGTTGGCTTTGGCTCCGGATTTCTTGCCACTTCCATATCCCTGATTGCTGCTGTCACAGCGATTGGTGCCTCAACCGCGACAATTCTCCCTACCATAGCAGTTGCCGGTATTGTGGGTACATTTGGAGGAAAAAAATTTACAGACGGTGTCTTTAAGCTGGTTGGAAAGCTGCGCAAAAACGCACCGGACAATATTCTTATGATACGAAACAACCTGAAGGAGAATATCCTGAAAAATATGAAGAATCTCCGTACAGAGCGTGTACTGGAAAACTGGCTTCATAATGTAACCGACGAAACCTTCCAGGCTCTTTCTGAAAAACTGGATCAGGAAACAGAAGAAACGCTCCAGGGACTGCAGGAGACACTTACAAATATCCAGATCGATCTGAATAACGGGAAAGTACATCAGGCAGAAGTTCTTGAAAAACTGAACCGTTGTCATGAAGAATTAAAAAAGATCTGTGGAATTCTCGCCCCTATTAAAATGCATCTGGATACACTTTTCGGACATTCCACAGAAAACACGGAGGAACCCCTATGATTTCTTATCCCATTCATACAGAAAATTCACCACTACAGGCAATTGACACCAGTTTTTCTCATTATGTGGAACAACGAAAAAAAGATACCGGTATCCATATGAATGGAAGTGTACCGGATTATGCTTTTGCTCTGGACTATGAACTGCGCAGAAAGCTGGATCAGATTCCACATTTTATGAATCTGTGCAAAAAAATCACATCCACAATAGAAACCCGCCAGCTGCAGCAAATCAACCAGTATGCACTTCAAGTCGGTCCCAATCAGTTTCCGGAAATTTATGAGATGGGACTCGACTGTGCCCACCGCCTTGGAATCGGTATTCCTAATATTTATATTGAGAACAATCCTCTCATGAATGCTTATACCTGCGCATCCGATGATACCAGTCCTTTACTGGTACTGTATACCGGTATTGTTGATCGTATGACACCAGGAGAATTGAAAGCAGTAATTGGTCACGAATGCGGTCATATACAGAATCGCCATCTTGTTTATCAAAATGTGATCAACATGCTGCTGAACAGCGCTTCCTCTGCTCCGGGATTGACCGGGCTTCTTCTCAGCCTTGCCAACATTTCCCTGATGCAGTTCTGGACACGCGCTGCTGAGGTAACGGCAGACCGCGCAGGCATGATCTGTGCAGACAGTATACAGGATGCATTGACTGCCAATGCCAAGCTGGCCTCCGGTGGTACACTCAATACTTCCTATCAACAAACGATGGATTTAAGTTCGATTCATGACCAGCTGGCTATGACTCTGGATAACCCTACCCGTATGCTGGAAATCACCAACACACACCCGGCTTTTGCACGCCGCATTTTCTGCGATAAAGAGTTTGAACAGTGTGATGTTTTATACAGTTGGCGACCGGATATGAAAAAACCCGGTTTAACACTCCGTTCCAAAGAAGAAACGGATGAGCGATGCAAAAAACTGGTCAATATCATAAAAAACAAATAAAGGAACGATCATTATGGATTATAAAATCGAATATTCCAACACGGAACTGAAGCAAAATCTTGAACATGCCCTGGATGAATTGCATATCTTTCGCTATGACAATGCCTACCGTACCACCCTTGGCAATGCTTTTCTTGATAAACTGACCGAATGGGAACAGAACATTCGTAAATATAAAGACAGCCCCTTTACCATTGTGGTAGCAGGTGATTTTAAACGCGGAAAGTCCACACTAATCAATGCATTGCTTGGTGAAGAAGTGGTCACCACCGACGTAACCACCGAAACAGTTACGCTCAATCGCATCAGCTATGGTTTACCGGGAAATGAAGGAATTCTGGCTGGCGGCCGTTGTGTACGTCTCTCGAATGAAGATCTGAAACGGGAAAACCTGGAAAAGCTGATGATCGAACTTGGAGAACCGATTCAGCGTCTGGAGCTGAAACGCCCCTGTGAACTTTTAAAAAAGATTACGATCATCGATACACCAGGCACCGGAGACGCAATGAAAGACTTCAGTCCGCTCGTAAAAGACAGTCTGATACAGGCAGATGCAGTGATTTATGTATATAATGTTCAATATCCTCTTTCCAGAAGCGAGCAGATGTTTATCAAAGCATCCCTTCTTCCACAAAAATATACCAGTCTGTTTCTGGTAGGCAATTACAGCGATATTCTTGGAACACCGGAAGCTTATAGCCGGATGGAAGCGTTGCTGAAACAACGGGTAGAAAATCTTCTGCCGGGTGCCACGCCTTACATGATCAGTGCGTTGGACGAACTCTGTTTTCAGCTTGGAGAATCGGTACGGGAGACAGCATTAACGCCTGTTTTACGCGGCCGCTTTCAGACTCTGCGAAGGGATCTGGAAGCCCTGATTGCTTCCCGTGCAGATACGGTTGTGACCGATCGCATGCAGCGTCTCACATTCGGAATGGTACAGGAACTGGAAACCGAACTGGATGCACTGGAACAAGGTCTTTCCATGAGTATCCAGGATGCTTCTGCTGCTCTGCAAGATGCCAAAAAAAAGCAGCAGGACTATATCGCCACCCATGATACCCTGCTGAAAAATATTGATGCGGTCATTCATAATATGAAGATTGAAGCCAATGCCTGGATGTCTGATTTTTTACAACGTATCATTCAGGAAACGGAACAGCTCTCTGCGATCTCCAACGACGACCTGAAACGTTATTATGAATTCTATTGTATAGATCTGATGCAGGAAGCAATGAACACCTGCATCGAATACCATCAGGATTGTCTCTTTGAGCTCATCGATCAGCTTGGGGAAGGTGTACGGCAGAAAACTGCCGATGCGCTTCCGCATAAGAAAATGTATAACTTCCGCCTCAGTCTGGATAACCGGATCTGGACAAAAGGCGATACGGTTGGACTGGTAACCTCCTATATGGGGGCGCTGAATATTCTCACCGGTCTGACCTCTATCGTTACGGACGGTATTTCCGGTATGATACGTGAAAAAGAAAAACAGACACGCATTCCGGAATTAATGGAACAGATTTCTCACAAACTGCAAAACATGAGTGCAACCATCTCCCGGACCATAGAAGAAATATATCATGAACTGGGCACAAAAACGAAAAATCTTCTTGTTGATTACTACGAAGAACAACTGCAGCTTACACGGCACCTGTGTGAACAGACCGCTCATGCAGCCGGAAAAAATGCAGCCGAAAAAGAAAGTATGAAAGAGATGATTCAAAATGCCAAAACTATTCTGCATCAATTAAAAGTTTGGGCATAATTGAAAAAAAGCGGGAATGGTACAGCCCAAAAGCCGATCATTCCCGTTTTTTTCAACATGATTTGCCCATTTACCTTTCCTCACATACCTGGAAAATATAAAATTTCAGATAATAAGATTCATCTGCCGCCCACAAAATCGGATGATCCGGTGCCTGTGTCCGGTATTCCACCTGACGCAGACGTTTATGTACATTTCTTGCAGCCTGCCCGATCGTCTGCGTGAACAGCTCATAAGACATAAAATGAGAACAGGAACAGGTAGCCAGAAAACCGCCGTCTTTTACCAGTTTCATAGCGCGAAGATTTATTTCCCGATAACCTTTTACTGCATTCTTAATAGAATTTCTTGATTTTGTGAATGCAGGCGGATCCAGAATTACTACGTCAAATTTTTCTCCCTGTTTCTCCAGTTCCGGGAGCAATTCAAAAACATCCCGGCAAATAAATTTTACCCGATCTTCCAGACCATTCAGACGGGCATTTTCTGTTGCCTGATCCACGGCAAGCTGGGAAGCATCTACACCGATTACACTTCCTGCTCCTGCAATTCCCGCATTCAGAGCAAAAGAACCCGTATGGGTAAAGCAATCAAGAACTTTTGCGTCTTTGCAGAGGCGCTGAATTGCCAGACGATTGTATTTCTGATCCAGGAAAAATCCTGTTTTCTGTCCGTCTTGCACATCCACTATATATTTTACACCATTTTCCACAATCTCTACTTTTGTATCAAATGGTTCTCCCAGAAAGCCTTTTACCCGTTCCATGCCTTCCTGCAGCCTGACTTTTGCATCACTGCGTTCATAAACACCACGGATCTGTATCCCATCTGCTTCCATACATTCTTTCAATAACTCGATGATTTCCTCTTTCATCCGGTCAATTCCAAGGGCAAGAGATTCTACGACCAGTACATCGGAGAATTTATCTACTACAATTCCAGGAAGAAAATCCGCTTCTCCGAAAATCACACGACAGCTGGAAGTATCCACCGTTTTCTTCCTGTATTCCCATGCTTCCTGCACTCTTTTTCTTAAAAATTCCCGGTCAACTTCCTGGTCTGCATTTCTTGTCATCATGCGGATTCTGATTTTGGATCGGGTATTGATAAATCCTCTTCCCAATGGATAGCCGTCAAAATCATGAACAATGACAAGATCCCCATCTGCGAAGCTTCCCATAACACTGGCAATCTCATTATCATAAATCCAGGGACCTCCTGCTTTCAAGGTTCTCCCTTCCCCTTTTTTCAACACTGCTATTGCAAGACTCATTTCTTTTCTCCTTATCTTTTTCCTACCAGGCCAGTACTTCCGGTCCCTGTTCTGTTACAAGAACCATGATTTCCCATTGGGCAGACGGAAGACCATCCTCCGTATAAATCGTCCATCCATCTGCATCATCTACAAAAATATCGGAAGTTCCCATATTGATCATCGGTTCAATCGTAAAAATCATCCCAGGTGCCAGTACCATCCCAGTTCCTGCTTTTCCGATATATCCAACCCATGGATCTTCATGAAATTCCAGTCCGATTCCATGACCACCTATTTCTCTTACTACACGATATCCGTTTTTTTCTGCATGTTCATGAACTGCCTGGCTCATATCTCCCAGATATCCCCAGGCTTTTACCTGTTCCAGACCTTTTTCCACACATTCTTTTGTAATTTTCACAAGACGTTCTTTTTCAGGACTTACCTTCCCTATACAGAACATACGGGAAGAATCTGAATAATAACCATCAAGAATCGTAGAAACATCCACATTTACGATATCGCCTTCCTGAAGAACAATCTCATCGGAAGGAATTCCATGACATACCTGATGATTAATCGATGTACATACACTTTTCGGAAACCCTTCATAATTCAGAGGTGCCGGTACTGCGCCTGCCTCGGTCGTTATTTTATATACCCATCGGTCAATTTCACCGGTCGTAACACCTGCCTGAATATGCTCTGCTACATAATCCAGAATCGCTACATTGATTCTGGCACTCTCTTTTATCTTCTCGATTTGTTCCGGTGTTTTAATCAGGGAATGATCCGGCACCAAATGCCCCTGTCCCTGTAAATGATTCAATTTATGATCAAATGCCTCATGACATTTTTTGTACTTTTTCCCGCTTCCACACCAGCAGGGATCATTTCTCTCTATCTGCTTCATATCTTTCCTCCTGATACAGCAAGTATAGCATGCTTTTTCTATTTCTTCCAGTACGGATTCTGAATATTCCTATAGATTCATCGCTTAAAATTATCTGAATATTTTATAATTTTCTCTTTTTTATTTGTCATTATTTATTTTTTAATATTATTTTCTTTTTTCTTGTTGACATTTGAAAGGTTTGCTGCTATAATAAACACATAAACAAAAAGGACGAAAGAAACAAAAGCAGAAAGGACTGAGACCACCGAAAACTGAAAGAAATACTCCATAATAGTAAAGAAAGGACGGTACGGACCACCAAAACCTGAAAGCGTTCCCTCAAATGAACAAAAAATAAAATAAGGAAGGTATAATCCCATGGACATGACAAATTAGAAGAGTCATTCGAAATGTAAACTTCGGATGACTCTTTTTCTATGTTCTTTTCCAAACAAAATAAAACAGGGTAGCCTGGTGAGCACAAACCTGCCACCAGCCGCCCTGTTTTACTTTTTATTCAATGGTTCGATACAGAGCAGAAAGAATCTCCAATATTTGTTCATCTGTAAAGCGACTGCTGTCTATTCCCAGATCAAATCCTTCCTTTCTGCCCCATTTCTGCTCCGTATAATTTTCATAATAATATTTTCTCTGTTTGTCCACACGTTTGATCAACTGTTCTGCTCCCCTGGCATCCAGACCGGTTCTTGCACGAATCGTACGGATTCGTGCCTCCAGAGGTGCATAAATAAATACACTGCGGCATTGTGGATTTTCCCGGAGAATATAGTTGGCACAACGCCCTACAATCACACAGTCCTCCTTCTTTGCTGCTTCTCTGATAATTTCACTTTGTTCATAAAACAGAATATCATTCAGAGGTTCATAATGAAACTGCCTCTCCATCGCCATATTTTCATCAAAGGTATAACGCCATGGATTCTCTCTTCTTTCATCTACAGATTCCAGTTTTTCTTCCGGCAGTCCCCTTCTTTTCGCAGCTATGGAAATCAGATTCTTATCATAAAATGCGATTCCCAGATGTTCTGACAGTTTCTGTGCAATCACTCTTCCTCCGCTTCCAAACTCTCTTGCAATTGTAATGACTTTTTTACTCATAAAAAACACCCCTCTTTCTATCCGATCATTACCAGTTCATCTCCTACTTTTATTTTTCCTCCATGGATTACTTTTGTAAATACCCCTTCTCTTGGCATAATACAATCACCCATTTTCTGAAAAATTTCACAGCCATGGTGGCACTGTTTTCCAATCTGTGTTAATTCCAGTATTACATCATTACACTGAAATTTGGTGCCTACCGGAATCGTTTTAAAATCAAACCCGCTCACAACAAGATTTTCACCAAATGCACCATCGGTCACTTCTGCGCCTCGATCTTTAAACGCTTCAATCTTCTCATAACTCAGCAAACTTACCTGTCTGTGCCATTTTCCTGCATGCGCATCTCCTGCAATTCCAAAGTCTTCGATCAATTCTGCTTCCTGAATATTTTTCTTCTGTGTTCCTCTTTTTTCACTGACACATACAGCCATTATCCTTCCCATTGCTTCATCCTCCAATTTCCGACATTTTTTTATTTTCAAACCCTATCTGATTCCGTTGTTCAAAATGATGACTGACTGGTTTTTCATAAATGGTCTTTCGCATAACTGCCTCAAGCTCCTGATCCGATCCGTTTTCCCGAAGAATTCTTTTCAGATCTGCACCTGCTGCATACTGAAGGCAGGGTTTGAGCCATCCGCCTGATGTAAGACGTATCCGATTACATTCCGCACAAAATTTATGAGACATGGCACTGATAAAACCGATTTTCCCCTGAAAGCCTTCCAGTTTCACATAGGTACTTGGTCCATTTCCAAATTTCCCCTGTACATCGGTGATTCTACCATAAGTCTTTTCCAACATCTGCCTTACATGCGCTTCTGTCTCCCCACAATATTGTTTTCCATATCCAATGGGCATCATTTCAATAAACCGCACATCAATCAGCCGGTCTTTTGCCAGTTCTGCCAGTTTCATCCACTGAGACTCGTTCATTCCTTCCAGTAATACGCAATTCACTTTCACTCGGATGTTCGGATATTTCAGCGCCTCTTCCAGCCCTTCCAGAACCTGTGCGAGTCCTTTTCTTCCTGCGATTTTTTCAAAAATTTTCTCATCCAGCGCATCGATACTGATATTGACTGCATCCAGTCCTGCCTCTGCCAGTTCCCGGATGTTTTCTTTCAGCAGCATACCATTCGTGGTAAGTGTCACATTTTCAATTCCCGGTATTTTTCTGATTTTCTTTATGAGATACGGCACATTGCCGCGTACCAGAGGTTCTCCCCCTGTTATTTTGACTTTCGTAATTCCCATCCCTGCCAGAATTCGACATAATCTGAGAATCTCCTCGTAGGTAAGGATTTCTTCATGATTTACTTTGGAAATCCCTGTATCCGGCATACAGTACATACATCTGAAATTACAGCGGTCTGTTATGGAAATCCGTATATATTCTATATTTCTTCCATGCTGATCAATCATAACTTTCCTCTTTCTGTTTCGCAGTACTTCTACTTATCTTTATTTTTAGTATACAGCATTTTTCCCAATTTTGCATTATTATTTCAAACATTTATAAATATTTTCACCAAATTCATAAAAATTAACGCTAAAAAGAATGCCTGAAAATATCCGGTCATACAAAGATGGCCGGACATTCCCAGGCATTCCTGAACGGTTGATTCTTTCTTCTGTTTTCTTACCAGGTTAATTCCAGATACAGGTCTTTATACTGTTTTGCAGAACTATCCCAGGAGAAATCTTTGTTCATGTCTCTCTGCAGCATCTCATCCCAGCGCCAGCGATCTGTAAAGTACAGTGTTTTTGCACGATTGATCGCATCCAGAAGTAAACCGGACTCATAACGATCAAAGGTAAATCCATTTCCTGAATTATAAAATACATTGTATGGTTCTACGGTATCTTTTAATCCACCCGTCTCACGAACAATCGGTATGGTTCCATAATGCATGGCAATCAACTGTGTCAGACCACATGGTTCAAACTGGGAAGGTACCAGGAAGGCATCTGCACCAGCATAAATTCTGTGTGCTCTTGTTTCATCATACATAATATTGGAACATACATTTCCTTTATAAGCATTTTCATAATACCGGAAAGAGTTTTCGTAAATATCATCTCCTGTACCAAGTACTACCACCTGTGTATTTCCATCGATAATCTGAGGAAGAATCGCATTGATAAGATCCAGACCTTTCTGATTGGTCAGTCTGGAAATCAATCCAATCACAAATTTATGATCATCCTGAACGAGACCCAGCTCTTCCTGCAGTCTTCGTTTGTTTTCTCTCTTCTTCTCCAGAACGTTTGTCAGATCATAATTCTCATACAGTCTTGTGTCTGTAGCTGTATTCCAGATATCATAGTCAATCCCGTTTAAGATACCTCTTAATTTACCGGAGTGATATCTTAAATGTGCATCCAGTGTTTCTCCGTAATATCCGGTCTGGATTTCTCCTGCATATGTATGGCTGACTGTAGTGATCACATTGGCATAAGTCAGTCCGCCCTTTAACATATTGGCATCATTATAGCTGACCTTCAGCGCATCTTTGTTAAATACATAATCCGGCAGTCCGGACCAGTAACGAATCGTCGGAATATTATAAATTCCCTGGAAACGTAAGTTATGAATGGTCAAAATGGTTTTTGCAGAAGTCAGTTTTGTATTTTCAAACAGTGTTCTTAAATATACCGGAACCAGTGCAGCCTGCCAGTCATGGCAATGAATGATATCTGGAACCCAATTCATATAATTTAATGCTGCCAGTGCTGCTTTTGCAAAATAACAATATTTCGGTATATCATCGATCAGATTGGTATATGGATTTCCATCGCTGAAGAATTCTTCATTATCGATGAAATCATAGACTACTCCATCCCATACATACTCCATGATTCCTACATAGAAGGATCTTCCATCCTCACACAGATTCATCTGGAAAGAACCCCTGTAGACCATTTTCTCCTGATATTTCCATGGGATACATTTATAACGAGGAATAATGACCTTCACATCACAGTTCTGTTTTACCAGAGCCTTTGGCAGAGCATACATAACATCTCCCAGACCTCCGGTCTTTACAAACGGATAACATTCGGAACCGATAAATGCAACACTTCTTCTCGAAGTCGGAGGTGCTTCATATTTTGGCTCTTCTACTACCTCTTCTTTCACTGCTTCTGCTTTCGGTTCTTCCTTCACTTCTTCCACTGCTTCCGCTTTCGGTTCTTCTACTGTAACTTCTGGTGCTTTCACTTCGGCTACTGCCTTCTTGGTCGTTCTTTTTGCCGGAGTTTTTTTCTTAGTTGTAGTTTTTGTTTCCTGTTTCCTTGCCATCTGATACCTCCCAAATTAATTTTACTGCTTTCATCCAGACATTTGTAGCTGTATGGAAAACAGTAAAGTAAATAACTCTTTCGTAAATTATATCATAAATATAGAGGTTTGAACAGACAAATAAAAAAATGAGACAGAATATCCTGTCTCATGAAAATGGACGATGGTGGATTCGAACCACCGAAGCAATTTGCAGCAGATTTACAGTCTGTCCCCTTTGGCCACTCGGGAAATCGTCCATGCATTTGTTAAATTTATCTCACATCTTATTATTATAACAGATAATCGCCAAAAAGCAAGTACTTTTTTACGATTATCTGTTTCTGTATCATTATTTTTCTTCTACACTGACACCTTTGATTGCCACGCTTCCGCCTCTGACTACTTCAATTTTCTTAAAGTACTCAGAAAAATACTGGATAATTTCATCGTTTCTGGTCTCTGTCTGTAAACACTCCAACAAAATTTCATTTTTTCCGTAATCTACGATTGCAAGGTTGAATACCTGTGCAATGCGGAAAACTTCTGTTTTGGCTTTTTCATCACAATCTTTTACTTTAATATAAAGAATTTCTTTTCTGTGAATTCTGCTGTTTGTAAAATCAATGACTTCTATTACTTCCACACAACGATTCAACTGTTTACGAATCTGTTCAAACGTGGCATCATCACTTTCCACACTGATTGTCATTCGGGACATGGTAGGATCTTCGGTTGTTCCAACTGTAAGACTGGTAAGATTATAAGATTTACCGGAAAATAATCCGGAGATTTTTGCCAGAACACCAACTTCATTTTCAACATACAGGGAAATCCATCTTTTTTTCATCTTTTTTTCCTCCTAATCGTCCTAACATTCCAGTATCATATGATCCAGAGCCTGTCCGCCCTGCACCATAGGAAGTACCAATTCTTCACTGTCAATTATAAACTCCAGGATTGTCGGTGCATCCCTGTGTTCCATGGCAAAACGGAACGCTTTTTCGATCTCTTCTTCTTTTTCAATCCGCATTCCATATCCCTCATAACTTTCTGCCAGTTTTACAAAATCCGGTTCATATTTCGGGCACTGAGGACCTGGCCCTTTGCAGGTGGCACTGCAGGATTTTCTTCGTCTTGTACAGGTAGAAGAATAACGTTTTCCGTAAAAGAGCTGCTGCCACTGTCGTACCATTCCAAGATAACTGTTGTTGAAAATACAGATGATCACCGGAAGACCGTAAGCAGTTGCCGTTGCCAGTTCCTGAATATTCATCTGGATTCCGCCATCTCCAGCCACACAGATTACCGGTGTATCCGGATATGCAAACTGGGCACCCAAGGCTGCCGGAAGTCCATATCCCATCGTTCCAAGACCGCCGGAAGTCAGAAGCTTTTTCTTCTCATCCATTTCCAGATACTGGGTCACCCACATCTGATGCTGCCCTACATCGGTTACCACAATGGCTTCTTCAAACTGCTCATTCATACATTTGATAATTTTCTCCGGTGTAATACCTTTATCTGACCTCATATCCAGTGGATGTTCTTTCTTCCAACCTTGAATCTGTGCCAGCCACTCTTTATTTTCCCAGTTTTTTACATGTTTCAGCATTGCTCCCATTGCTTCTTTTGCATCTGCTACAATCGGAATATCTACCTGAATATTCCTTGATATGGATGCTGTATCAATATCAATATGAACAATTTTTGCATTTTTTGCGAACTCTTCAATTTTCCCTGTAATACGGTCATTGAATCTTGTACCAATAGAAAACAGAACATCACATTCACTGATTGCATGATTTGCAGCATAACAGCCATGCATCCCTACATTTCCCACATACAAAGGATGATTGGTAGGAAGCGCTCCTTTTCCCATGATTGTAGTGATAACCGGAATACCCGTGGCCTCGGCAAGCGCAAGTGCCTCCGGATTGGCTCTTGCGATATTTACACCACCACCCATCAGGAATAACGGCTTTTCTGCTTCTTTTAACAGACTGATTGCTTTCTTAAGCTGTCCCATATGAACCCCTTTGCTGGGTTTATAACCACGGATATTCACTTCTTTCGGATAAAGATCATCTCCCTCCTCCAACATGACATCCTTTGGAAGATCTACCAGTACCGGACCTTTTTTTCCAGTGTTGGCAATATAAAATGCTTCTTTGATAATCCTTCCAAGATCTTCTCTTTTTCTTACCGTTACTGCATATTTACAGATACTGCGGGTAATTCCGACAATATCTACTTCCTGAAAAGCATCGTTTCCAATCAGATTGGTAGGTACCTGTCCCGTAAAACATACCAGTGGAACGCTGTCATAATTGGCCGTCGCAATACCGGTTACCAGATTGGTAGCTCCGGGACCGCTTGTCACAAGACAGACACCCGTTCTTCCGGTTGCTCTTGCATAACCATCTGCTGCATGCACCAGTCCCTGTTCATGACGCGGAAGAATGACTTGAATCGAATCCTGCTTATACAACTCATCGAAAATATCAATTGCATAACCACCCGGATACGCAAACAAATAATCAATCCCTTCTTTTTGAAGCGCCTTTACAAATAACTCCGTTCCTTTCATAATGTAAGATCCTCCTTCTCTGTAAATTTTATTATGTTACAGGAAAATCCAAACTACTTTCCTCTGACATAATAAAAGCCCTAAACCAGTGACTTCTGGTTTAGGGCGAATCAATAATCCGTGTTACCACCTAAATTCAGGAATTTCTTCCTGCACTCTGCCGATACGGAAAAGACTTTCCAGTTCTTAACGATATCGCTTTCCTTATAACGTCGGAAAATTACGTTGAGGTCTACTGAATCTGATTCTCTGCTGCTGAATCTTCTCGTTCGGCTCACTGCTCAGAGGCTACTTCCATACTTCCTGGCTGAAGATTTTCACCTGCCATCTTCTCTCTGAAAACTGGTCAAGTATGTACTCCTCCCCGTCTATGCATTTCTTCTATATGATTAATTAGTATAACAGACTCCTGTTCATCTGTCAACTTTAACACCATTGTTCTTGGAATGTTTTAACACCATTGCACCATGAGAAGGCAAAACAAGACGAAGCACTCCGCCTTTGCATACATGTACTTTTTTGATCAGACTGTATCCAAAATCACCGGTAACAATCAACTGGGTAAAATGACTATCTCTTATTCTTGAAATTCCCAGCTCCCATACAGATAATTCCACCGTTTTACTTTCTTCACTGTTATTAATGACGATCACACTCTTCTCCTGATTCGTAAATCGTCCGTAACTCAAAAACTGATAATCATTTGTAAGGAACTTCAAAGAACCGGTAAGCAATTCTTTGTTTTCTTTATGAATGGCAATCATTGCTTTATGAAATGCAATCAATTCGTGATCTTCCTGTCTCCATGGATAGGTTCTTCGATTATCCGGATCCGTAAATCCGCACACACCCGCTTCATCTCCATAATAAACTGTCGGTGCTCCCGGCCAGGTCATCTGCATAACTACCGCTTCCCGGAAAATTGCTTTGTTGATTCCTTCTGAAGCAGCCTCGGATCCCAACTGACCGACTCTTCCCACCTTATGATTGGTCCTTGTAAGAAAACGGGAATGATCATGATTTGAGAGTTCATTCATAGCTGTCATAAGAGAGGGCGCATAAAAACTTGCCATATGATATTTCATAGCACTGATAAAACAGTCACTGTTTCCCAGCATTCCCTCGCTGTACTCATCGCTGTGTTTTTCCATACCGGTCAAAAACCAGGTAATCGGCTCCATGAATGCGTCATAGTTCATGACGGTATCCCATTGATCTCCCTCAAGCCAACTCTTGGCCTCTCCATAGTGTTCGGCCAGAATGATTGCATTAGGATTGGCTTCTTTTACATTTTTCCGGAAATCTCTCCAGAATTGATGATTATATTCATTGCTGTGTCCAAGATCTGCTGCTACATCCAGACGCCATCCATCTACATTATAGGGCGGTGATACCCACTTTCTGGCAATTTTCATAATATAATCATATAACATGGGGGAATCTTCATAATTCAATTTTGGAAGGGTATCATGTCCCCACCAGCCATCATAAAAGGTATTATATGGCCAACTGTTTTCATTATGAAAACGGAAAAAGGTTCGGTAAGGGCTGGATGCATCCACAAATGCCCCTTTTTCATATCCTTGCTGATGTTCATAAATTCGCTCTCTGTCCAGCCATTTATTAAATGATCCGCAATGATTAAATACCCCGTCCAGAATTACTTTCATTCCTCTTTTGTGCACTTCTTCCACAAACCGGGCAAAAAACTCATTGCTGGCTTCCAGATTTTCATAATCGGCAACACGCTTAATATATTTTGATGCGTGGGCATTTTCCTGATCTCCCCAATTAAGCGGATCTCCCCCGTCATTGACAATTTTTCCATAATGCGGGTCAATATAATCATAATCCTGTATATCGTATTTATGATTGGAAGGTGATACAAAAATCGGATTAAAATAAATGACATCCACGCCAAGATCCTGCAGATAATCCAGCTTATCCCAGACACCCTGCAGGTCACCTCCGTAAAAATCACGCACATCCATTGCCTGTGGCGGACGATTCCAGTCATCCACATGCTGTACCGGTGCGGAAATATAAGCATACTCATTGGTCACTACATCATTAGAAGGATCCCCATTACAGAATCGATCCACAAAAATCTGATACATGACTGCACCTTTTGCCCATTCCGGTGTCTTAAATCCCGGAACGATTCCAAAAGAATAATGTTCATCAATCTCTTTTACTACTCCAAAACGATTATAAAAACACTGAATCTTACCGGAATAGATTTCAAAATAATACCGTACGGTTTCTGTGCCCACCGGAATCACTGCTTCATAATAATCGAATCCATCTTTTGAAGAAACTCGCTGCATCACTTCCCGCTGTTCTTCAAACACCAGATAAATCATATCCACATTGTTCTTTTTTGTACGTATTTTTATATGAACCAAATCACCCGGTTCTGGTTCGAAGGGTGTACGGTAATCTTCTGTCTCATCACTAAAAACTGCTCTTTTATTAAAAGCCGGGCGCATGTTTGTAACATATTCCTGAATTTTCTGCACATTTTTTATGTTCTCGTAATTCATATTGAATCCCTTTCCTATCCATCGGAACTACATAAGCTGTCGTCTGATTTTTTGGAATTACTTATTTGTTAATCGGATAAATTACATTTTACCCTACCACACATTTAAATACAACCTTCTTTACACAAAGTCTCATATTTTTGTAGATTTAAACAATGACACTGCCTATTATCTGTTATCTTTATCCATTCTCAGAGAACAGCAGCGATTGCCCTATAATTGCTCTGTAAAGTAAAAGAGACAGCCGATTGACTGCCTCTTTTGGAGAAGGTATTTCTTCTTATGGGGTGTAGCAAAAACTATATAATGTATTGGGGGGTTTTTACAGTTATTATAATAGCATGTAGCGAAGAAAAAGTGTGCACAATCTTGTATTTTTTTTTGGCGTTTTTTTGACTATTTTCACATACGCATTTTCCATGCCCACTTTACTCTTTCGTAAATTCTACACAAAGCACTCCCAAAAACCTCCTTTTAGCTCTCTGCATCCACTTTTTCAGAAAAAAGACCTTCAAATTCTTCTCTTCCGATTTTTTCTTTTTCAAGAAGCAATTCCACACATTTATGAAGTACATCCAGATGCGAACTAATCAGTTTTCTGGCCTCTTCATATGCTTCATCAATGATACGCTTCACTTCACTGTCAATTACAGCTGCTGTCTGTTCTCCATAATTTCTTGCATGAGCCAGATCACGTCCGATGAATACTTCATCTTCATCACTTCCGTAATTGATCAAGCCTACCTTATCCGACATACCATATTGTGTAACCATCGCTCTTGCAAGCTGTGTAGCCTGTTTGATATCCTGGGAAGCACCGGTAGTCACATCTTGAAAAATCAACTCTTCTGCTACTCTTCCGCCTAAGTCAACAATAATATTTTCCAGCATTTTATTTTTGCTGTTAAACATTTCATCCTGTTCCGGTAAAGGCATCGTGTAACCTGCTGCCCCGATTCCTGTAGGAATAATGGAAATTGTATGGACCGGTCCCATATCCGGAAGCAAATGGAACAAAATTGCATGCCCTGCTTCATGATAAGCCGTAATTTTCTTCTCTTTTTCAGAAATCACGCGGCTTCTTTTCTCTGCACCAATTCCTACCTTAATAAATGCCTGACGGATATCCTGCTGTGTCAGATAATATCTTCCATCTTTGGCGGTAAGAATTGCAGCTTCATTCATAAGATTTTCCAGATCTGCTCCTGTAAATCCGGCTGTTGTCCTTGCCACTTCGTGAAGATCCACATCTTCTCCCAGCGGTTTCTTTCTGGCATGCACTTTCAGAATTTCTTCTCTGCCTTTCACATCCGGCCTTCCAACACCTACTTTGCGGTCAAATCTTCCGGGACGAAGAATAGCCGGATCCAGAATATCCACACGGTTGGTAGCAGCCATAACAATAATGCCTTCATTTACGCCGAATCCATCCATTTCTACAAGGAGTTGATTCAGTGTCTGTTCTCTCTCGTCATGTCCACCGCCCATACCGGTACCACGTCTTCTTGCCACTGCATCGATTTCATCAATAAAAATAATACAGGGCGCATTCTTTTTCCCGTCTTCAAATAAATCTCTCACACGGGATGCACCTACGCCTACAAACATTTCCACAAAATCCGAACCGGAAATCGAGAAAAAAGGCACTCCTGCTTCTCCCGCTACGGCCTTGGCAAGCAAAGTCTTTCCTGTTCCCGGAGGTCCTACCAGAATCACACCCTTCGGAATTCTGGCACCTACTTTTGTGTACTTCTGCGGACTCTTCAGAAAATCCACAATTTCCTGAAGGTCTTCTTTTTCTTCCTCCAGGCCTGCCACATCTTTAAATGTCACCCGTTTCTCGCTATCTACTGTCATTTTTGCCCGGCTTTTTCCGAAATTCATCATCTTTGCATTGCTGCCTCCGGACATCTGACGATTCATCATATTTATGATAAAAAATGCCATTCCCATTACAAGGAGAATTGGAAGCACGGATGACATAAATAGATTATCGCCCGGTACATCACCGATTTCCAGCTTCACTTGCTCATTTCCCTCAAGATACTCCTGTATTTCCTTCACATCAAGAGAGTAAAACTGTACCGTATCTCCGTTTTGCAGCTGTACACTAACACGTCCTGTAGGATATTCCTTATTAGGATGGATATATACCTCCACTACCTGTTTATCCTGAACGGATTCGTAAAAATCCTGCTGAGAATAGCTGTTATTAATCGTAAATTGTCTGGTCATAAACCAGTATACCCCTCCAAACAGCAAAATCAGCAGCAGAACACTTGGAATCCAGCTCTTTGCCTGCTTATTCAATTCTGGTATCTCCTTTCACGCCTTCCTTATAATTCCACCACACCGATAAATGGCAGATTTCTGTATTTCTGTGCATAATCCAATCCATATCCTACAACAAATTCATCCGGAATATTGAAGCATACATAATCTACTTTCACATCTTTGACTCTTCTTTCCGGTTTATCAAGAAGGGTACACAGACGGATACTGGAAGGATTTCTCTGTTTCAGAATTTCAATCAGATAACTCAGGGTACGGCCGGAATCAATGATATCCTCCACGATCAATATATCTTTTCCATCAATACTTTCATCCAGATCCTTTACAATTTTTACAACGCCGCTTGATTTCGTATCGTCCCCATAACTGGAAACAGACATAAAGTCCAGACTTACCGGCACTTCAATTCGTTTCGCCAGTTCACAGGTAAAAAATACTCCACCTTTCAAAACACAGATTAAATGGATTTCTTTTCCTTCATAATCCTTTGTGATCTGCTGTCCGATTTCTTTGATCTTTGCTGCTACTACTTCTTCGCTGAGCAATTCTCTGATTACTTCACTCATTTTCGTTTTCTCCTTTTACATGTACTCTGATTACTGTTTTTGTCCCTGTGGTAACTTTATAATATTCACTGATCCGATATCCCACAACCCAAAGTATATGGGAACCATCTGCTAAAAGTGTGATATTATCACGCGTTTCTCTTGGAATTTTACAATCGATAAAATAATCCTTCAGTTTTTTTCTTCCGCCTTCCCGTGTAACAGTAAGGAAGTCCCCGGTTTTCCGTTTCCGAACACACAGAGTCTCTTCTATTTTATCATAATCAAACCATTTCGTATACTTTTTTTCCTGAATTTGCTGGTTTTCCATGGGAAATATCTCTATTTCCAGTTCCCGGAGCTCTTCCGTAGCGCTTTTCCCCTTTACCAGACGGATCGTTCCATAATTTTGCCATGCAGTAATCCCATATACCAGTGAAACTCGACTTCCGCTTCTGCCTGCTGCAAGTTTTTTTACTGCTTCAATATGGTTCATAGTAATATTTTTCTTTTGTTCTGCTAATCTTTCCAACGCTTTTCGGATTACATAAGACTGCATCAGCAAATGTTCTTCAAAGAGTCCCCGGTCGATTTCCATTGTATTCTCTTTTTGCTTCACATATCTGTTATACAGCATATCCGCCTGACTTCCAATATATTCCTCTGCCAGAAGAAAAGTTCCGGCAGCATCTGCCATATGTGCCACTGCATTGGAATTAATCTTTGTCAATTCCGGTATGATCTTATGTCGAATCCGATTCCGGGTATACGACAGTTCTTCGTTGGTACTGTCTTCCACCCAGGAAATCTGTCGCCGAATCAGCCAGTCCTTCATTTCTTCTTTTCCGATTTCCAGTAAAGGACGAATCACACACATATGATTGATTTTTGTTACCGGCCGGATTCCTGCCATTCCGTTGATTCCGCTTCCCCGTACCAGATTGTGAATCATGGTTTCTGCAAGATCATCTCTGTGATGAGCCAGTGCTGTCTTTCCTGATTTTCCCTGATGCATGCAAGTACAAAAGGCTTTCTGACGCACCATACGTCCCGCTTCCTCTTCTGTCATATGCTTTTCTCTGGCAATTTGCGGCACCGGATAAGAATAGACCGTGCAAGGAATCTGCATACGTCTGCACAGATTTTCCACAAACGTTTCGTCCCTTTTTGCTTCTTCCTGGCGAATTTGATGATTTACATGCACGACTTCCAGCGTAAAGTCTTTTCTCTTTCTGTATTCCTTTAATAAAAACAACAGACATACCGAATCTGCTCCACCGGAAACTCCTACGATCACCCGGTCGCCTGTTTCTATCATCTTGTATCTTTCTATATAAGAAAATACTTGTTTTTCCATTTCTTTATCCAGATTCATTGTAGATTCTATTAAACCCTTTCTATTTCTTCCATATACCTGCTGCCAGCACAGTCATATCATCTGCTGCTTTATATTCACAAAGCGACAATACACGTTCCAGAATTCCTCTTCCCAGTTCCTGAGCAGCATTGGCATTTGTCTGCAGAATAATCTCCTTTAAGATATCCTCTGCCTGTTCCGGAGGAAGTCCATCCAGTACACCATCGGTAACCATAATCAGAAAATCCCCATCATAAAGTTTCTTTGTGAAAGATTCATAATCTGCCTGGCACACAAGCCCAAGTGCAGGACTTTCCGATGAGATTGCTTCCACCCAGTGATCTCGCTTAATAAAGGTTGCCGAAGCTCCTGCCTTAAGGAAATGACAAATGCCGGAATAAAGATCAACAATTCCAATATCTACTGTAGAAAATTTTCCGTTGCGCGTCTGCAGATTCAAAACAGAATTTACCATTCTGGCTGCCGTTTCTCCGGAAAATCCGGATTCTACCAGCTGCTCCAACAAGTCTACAACTTTTTCACTTTCACGACAAGCTTCCAGGCCCGATCCCATACCGTCTGACAGACACATAAAAAACTGTCCGTCATCCTCTGTAATGCACATATAGTTGTCACCGGATATATTCTCTTTATCCTTCGTCACTTTAGCAGCTCCATACAATACCCGGAAATTTACATCCTCCACAAAGCTGATGGTAGTCAGTTCTTTCGTAATCAGCACTTTGCCTTCCATTTTGGGAGTCATTCTGCATCCGCTCATTCCGGAAAGAGTGACTGCTGCCTCCGAAGCAGATATGCAGCGGCTTCCTTTTGTATACAATTCGCAAAAATATTGTACACGCTTATCCGGATGCTCTAACATCCAGATATTTTTCGCATAAATATGCTTTTTCTTCAATCTTCTTTTCAGTTCTTCCTGAAAAACAGCATCCACAGGTATAATATCAAATAAATCTACAGACAGCTTTTTCATGAGTTTTGCCATTTCACCCAGTTGCTCTGCTACTGCCATTCTGTTTTCCAGCAGCTTATTATTCCAGACCAGATTTTGACGGGACTGTTCCATCAGTTTCAGCATTTCCTGTATCATTTTTCCCTGACTGATACAAGAATCTGTCAGTTCCGACCGGGCACTCATCAGTTTCTCTTCATCCATCTCCTCAATCAGGCGCAAAATCTGATACAGTTTCTGAAAAGACTGTATGGGCTGTTGGTCCCAACAGACAGAATAGGCCGCACAAGTGCCACAAGGATATGCTTTCAACTGATTGATCATATCCTCGATTTCTCCGCTGCTCAGATAATCCTTTCGATATGGCATCCCGTAAAAGCTGTCTGCCAACCGCTGAAAAGAACGTGCATAACGCTGCAGTTTTTCTTTTTGCGGATGCTGTTCGTATACCAGTGTTGCTGCACTTTTTTTCATGTCTGAAAAAACAGTTTTTGCCATGTCTCGCAGTATCAACAGGGCGCTGACTACGAGCATGGCAATGATCCATTCCTGCATCTTCGTATCCCTCCCCTGAATCAGCTATCGCTGTCAAAAGAGTATTATAGATGCTTCTTCTCTTATTTTTTGTCAAAAACAGGCTGTAAATCGCAAAAAGTTTTTGACAAAATTTTCTCTACTCTTGTTCCTTGAAAATGATCTCGTCTTCTCCTACAAGTCCCAGCTTATTTCTGGCAACTTCTCTGGCATATTCATCACTCTGCATATACTCTTTCAACTGATCAATCTCTTCTGTTCTTTTCTGTTCTTCCTCTATTTTGTCACAAACTTCCTGTTTCTGCTCTTTATATCCGTCTATTTTGGCACTTAGGCTATGGCTTCCCACCATCAATGCAATCACTAAAATCATCATAACAAATGTAACACTACACATTGCAATCAGATTTTGCTGATTTCTTTTCTTTTTTTTCCTCATTCCGATTCTTCCTGACTTTACCTGCTGGTTTGTTTTTACCTATGCAAATTCTAACTCTTTTAAACCTGAATTTCAACCTTTTTCTTCTACAAAAAACGGAGTTCAGCAGTGTTTTCAATAAACGACTAAGCTTAGACAAAAAAAGCGAAAGATATTGTACAAAAATCTCACTGATTGCTGTATGGTAAAGAAAAGCGCCCAGAAAAAGTCCCATAAGTGCATAAATCCGAATCACTCCATCATTTTCCAGATAGACAACCACAAACAGAAAAAGACCTGCTCCGCACCAGTATATCAGGTCTTCCATGCTTATAAAAAAATGATTGTGTGAAATTACATTACGCAAAATACGGAAAACATCATAAACTGCCGCCAGAAAGATACCAGCCAGAAAAATCTTCAGAAAAAGCAGCAGTTCTCCTTGCATATATTCACTCATACTATCGGAACAGCCTCTTCATCATTCCTTCTTTTTCCTTTATCTTTCCCTGGCTGTATACAAGGCTGTCTATCTGGCCTGCAAGATCCACCTCCTGTTTTTCCAGATCCAGCCGTGTCACATGGAGTTCTTTTCCTTTGATTGTAAGCATGCCCGAGCTCGTAATTAAAGAAATCTCTCCTTCATCAAAGGCAACAACGTCCTTGACTCCTGTCACACATCCCTGACTTCGTTCCCGCATCTGCAGTCTGTGATTTCCTTCTCTTTGTTTTTCCTCCAAAACAGCAAATCCCCCATATCTCTCTTAAAAAGATTATATGGGGGATTTCTTTACAATAGACTATTTTTTACTACAGATAGCGGAACAGTTCACTTGCTGCTTCCTTCTTTACAGTTTCCTGTACATCCAGTACTTCTACACGAACATTTTTACTTCCGAATTGAATTTCAAGAATATCTCCAGCTTTTACCTGGGCGGAAGCTTTGGCAGGTTTGTCATTAATCAAAACACGCCCTGCGTCACATGCTTCATTAGCAACGGTTCTTCGCTTAATAAGGCGAGAAACCTTCAAATATTTATCTAATCTCATTTTTACGCATTAACCAGATCTTTTAATGCTTTACCAGCTTTGAATTTTGGATTTTTAGAAGCTGCAATTGTCATAGTTTCACCTGTCTGAGGATTTCTTCCTTCTCTTGCTGCTCTTTCAGCTACTTCAAAAGTACCAAAGCCAACCAGCTGAACTTTTTCACCTTTTTTTAATTCAGCAGATACCACATCAATGAATGCTTTTAAAGCTGCTTCTGCGTCTTTTTTTGATAACTGAGTTTCTGCTGCCATAGCTGCAACTAATTCTGTTCTGTTCATGAGTATTTCCTCCTAAAATGAATTTCTTCTTATTTTCCAATAAGTTATCAATCGTTTAAGATACGGCCTTCTGCCGCAACCTACAATTATTTATACCTTGTTTCACTGTGTTTGTCAAGCGTATTCCCTGTGAACTCTTCAGAAAGAAAGATTCTCTGCAAATCGTCTCCATTTGTCGTATTGTTCAATCAATTTTTCCAGTTTTTCCAGATTTTTCTGTGAAATCCACACCTTGCTGTGTGTATAATAATAATTCGACAGTTTCCAGTATTTTTCCGGATAGAAAAACCGGATACGAAGATTTTCCAGTTCTTCTTGAGATAAAGGACGTACTGCATCATATGCATCCAGCATCTGTCTTCCAATGTCCAAATCCCAGTTGTGTTTTTCCAGAATTTTTCTCATAAACTGATACAAATCACTGACTGGTACATCGTAATTCCACTGTTCAAAATTCACAACAGCTGTTTGTTCCGAAAGGAACAATACATTATGCTGATTGAATTCTCCATGGCATACATAGCCTTCTTCCAGGCTCTCTTTCCGTAATTTTCTGTAAGAAGACGCTTCCAGTTTCCGTAACGCTTCCTCTCCCTGCCATAGAAAGCAGGAAATACTATCCAGGTATCTTCGTTCAAACGCATTTTTCTTCTGTTTTCCACAGACAAATTTTCTTATTTTTCTCAATTCTCTGTTATGTCTCTCATATTCCGTTATCAGAGATTCTCGAATATAATGCTCCCGAACCGGCATTTTCATTGTATTATGTAAGCTGGCAAGTGCAGCTACACTGCGTCTGATATCTTTGACCGACTGGGTGTCACATTCTCTTCCCTCGTACCATTGTTTTACTACATAAGGAACATTCTCTTTATCATACGTAATATAGCACCCCTCCTTATTTTTCAGTGGCAGATCTGTCAGGATCTCGCCCGCCTGCTCCACAAGTGTAAGAAGTTCTGCCTGGCATTCCAGCTTCCTGGGTGAGCCTTCATACTCCCGCAAAAGGACTGTTTTTTCCTGTGCACGGCAAATCAGTGCCCCTCGGCCTCTTCCGGTACTTTTCACCTCAAGATCATATTCTTCCAGCACGCTAAGCCCCCGGTCATACACTTTGTTTTCCCCCTTCGCTTAGTATCCTTTCTATTCTATGCATTCTCCTTACCGGAACATGTCTGAAAAATAGAAAAGCAGACAGAAAACATGAAAACTCATGAATTCTGTCTGCTTTTCTCTTCTGCTCTTTTCAGAAGATACTCTTTTGTATTGCGGGAAGGTTCCTCAAGGACCTCCTCAAGAAGTGCTTCCAACATCTTTCCGATCTCTTTTCCCGGTTTCATTCCCATCTGAATCAGATCTTTTCCATTTACCTCCAGATCTTGAAGAGATACGCACTGGTCTTCCCGGCATATTTCCTCATAAATTTCCTGTACCTTATCGATGCGATCCAGTTTTTCTTCTCTTTTATACATACTTTTCGCCATAGTATCTGCATACTGTACCTGCAAAAGCAATGGATACATCTCTTTCCCGATTTTATTCACTGCCTTGCGTACAATTCGCGGATCCGGCTGTTGGCGGCTGTCATGCCATCGAACCAGTTTTTTTACTTTTCCTATGGTATCATTATCCAGTTTGAGTCTATGCAAAATATTTCCTGCCAGTTTTTCGCTTTCTGTTTCATGTCCCTTAAAATGATCTCTTCCATTGGCATCTGTAACTTTCGCCGCAGGTTTGCCCATATCATGCAATAACATAGTATAGCGCAATACTTTATCTGCCGGAATGTATTCCAGTGTTTTCAATGTATGCTCTCCTACGGAATAACAGTGATGCGGTGTATTCTGTCCTGTCTCCATCATCCGGTCAAATTCCGGAAGGATCACAGCTGTAACTCCGGCTTCATAGGCAGTCCGTAAAATCCCCGGATTTTTTGACACCAGAGTCTTTCCCAGCTCTGCTGCAATCCTTTCTGCACTGATCTTTTTCAGATTTTCTGCCAGTTTTGCTGCTGCCTGTAAAGTATTTTCTTCTATAGAAAATCCCAACTGCCCTGCAAAACGAAAAGCCCGCAAAATCCGGAGGGCATCTTCCTGAAAACGTTCTTCCGGATTTCCCACACATCGTATGATTCCTGCATGCAAATCTTCTATTCCGCCAAAAGCATCAATCACACCTTCTCTGTCATTATAGGCCATCGCATTAATGGTAAAATCTCTGCGTCTCAAATCTTCCTGCAATTCCCCGGTAAAAACAACTTCCTTTGGATGTCTGCCGTCTTCATATTCCCCGTCGATTCTGTAAGTAGTCACCTCGAATCCTTCTTTTCCCAACATAACCGTCACGGTTCCATGTGTAATTCCTGTATCCAGAGTTCTCGAAAACAATTCTTTCACCTGATACGGTCTGGCTGAAGTAGTAATATCCCAGTCTGCCGGTAAAACACCAAGGAGGCTGTCCCGCACACAGCCTCCCACTGCATAGGCATCATACCCATGCTCCTGCAAAACAGAGATAATTTCCTGCACTTTTTTCGGAACATCTATCCTCATGTGCTTTGTATCTCCTTTTCCATCTTTTTACACTTCCAGGCAGATTTTTCTGCCTGTATGATTGTATTTATAATAACGAACCCCCGCAGCATCCAACATCCGTTTTGATGCCCGCACAGCCGGCGTATCTCCATACTTGTCACTGCTGTATACAATCGTCTTGATTCCTGCCTGTATAATTGCTTTTGCACATTCATTGCAGGGAAACAATGACACATAAAGCTTAGCTCCTTCCAGAGAACCACCCCTGTAATTTAATATGGCATTTAACTCACTATGCGTCACATAAAGATATTTCGTGTCATAAGCATCGCCTTCTCTTGTCCATGGAAATTCATCATCGGAACATCCCGTTGGGAATCCATTATATCCCATAGAGAGAATTTTATTATCTGCACTGACAATACATGCTCCCACCTGAGAATTGGGATCCTTTGAACGCATACCTGATAACTTTGCGACACCCATAAAATATTCATCCCATGAAATATAGTCTGTCCTTTTTCCGATCATGCCAATCCTCCTGCCTGCTATTTTGTTCCGAAAATACGGTCTCCCGCGTCTCCAAGTCCTGGAACAATATAGCCATGATCATTCAGACACTCATCCAGAGCACCAATATAGATATCTACATCGGGATGTGCTTCACTGAGTGCTTTTACCCCCTCCGGTGCTGCGATAATACACAGTAAACGAATATTTTTCACACCTTTTTCTTTCAGCATCGTAATTGCAGCGATGGCTGAACCACCGGTTGCAAGCATAGGATCTGTCACAAAGACTTCCCTTTCTCCACAATCAGAAGGTAATTTACAGTAATATTCTACCGGTTTCAGCGTTTTTGGATCACGATACAATCCGATATGCCCTACTTTTGCTACCGGAACCATTGCCAGCATACCTTCTACCATCCCCAACCCTGCACGAAGAATCGGAACCACTGCCAGTTTCTTTCCTTCCAGCTTTTTAACCGTTGTCCGGGTAATCGGGGTCTCAATTTCCACATCTTCCATTTTAAGATCTCTGGTAGCTTCATATGCCATAAACATAGCAATTTCACTGATCAGTTCCCGGAATTCTTTCGAACTGGTATCCTTACGACGAATGATTCCAATTTTATGCTGAATCAGTGGATGATCCATAATCTGAATTTTTCCCATAATCTCATCTCCTGGTTTCGTATTCTTCCGTTGATCAATCTTCAATCTGGTCGATTCTTCTCTGATGTCTCTCTTCATTCGAAAATTCGGTATTTAAAAAGGTATCTACAATTTTCACAGCCAGACCAGGACCTACAACACGTCCTCCCAGAGCCAGTACATTTGCATTGTTATGCTGTCTGGTTGCCTCTGCGCAAAAACAATCTGTACAAAGAGCCGCACGAATTCCCTTCATTTTATTGGCAGCTATGGAAATTCCGATACCGGTTCCACAGATCAGGATTCCTTTCTCACACTCTCCGCTCTGAATGGCTTTTCCTACTTTTTTTGCATAAACCGGGTAATCTACGGATTTATTGCTGTCACATCCAAAATCTTTGTATGGAATATTTTTAGACTTCAAATATCCGATAATCTCCTGTTTCAGTTCATAACCTCCATGATCACATCCTAAAGCTATCATTCTTATATCCTCCTGTATCTTATACTTTTATAATATGATGACCGGCTGCTTTTAACAGACGGTTCATAATTGCCTGTCCCATTCTTGGTGTTTCAAAAGATTCCGAAAAAATCATATCTACCTTTTCTTCATCGAATTCTCTTAAAATTCCAAACAAATGTCTGGCGATGCTTTCCTCATCCTGTCTTGTTCCGATGCTTTTTACTACCTGTGCATGATAAGCAGACACGGTCTCATCCGTTCCGATCACTCCGGCCCGGAGTCCTGCTGCCTCTCCATCCTGACACCTGCGGTTAATTTCCTGCACAACCGCCTCTGTATTTCCCTCAATGATCGTAAGCTGCGCCTTCGGTGCATAATGCCTGTATTTCATTCCGGGTGCTTTTGGCCTGATACCAGTATCTGTAATCAACAATCCTTTATCCATCCGAACCTGACCCAGAACTTCTTCCAACATCTCCTGATTGATATATCCCGGGCGAAGAATAACAGGAATCTCTTCTGTAAAATCAACAATGGTAGATTCCAGACCAATTCCCACTTCTCCTCCATCCAGGATCATCTCTACTTTTCCATTCAGATCCTCAATCACATGGCTGGCTTTTGTAGGGCTTGGACGTCCAGATGTATTTGCACTTGGAGCAGCCACATAACCGCCTCCGTAACGAATTAACATTCTGGCTGTCTTATGAGAAGGCATACGTACAGCCACACTGTCCAGACCACCGGTGGTTTCCAGGGGCACTTCTTCACTTTTTTGAAAAATCATAGTAAGAGGACCCGGCCAATATTTCTCAGCCAGTTTTCTGGCTTTTTCCGGCACATAACTGACAATTCTGTCGAGACTTTCCATATCTGAAATATGAATAATCAGAGGATTATCCGATGGCCGGCCTTTTGCAGCATAAATTTTTTCTGAAGACCTTGCATTCAGCCCATCTCCGCCTAATCCATAAACCGTCTCAGTAGGAAACGCTACAAGGCCTCCAGACTTCAGAATTTCTCCAGCCTGCTTCAGAACTGTTTCATCCGGATGTTCTTTTTCTACTTTCTGTATGATTGTATTCACAACTAATCTCTCTTTCTACAATAAAACGAATATTCAAACTTCGTTAATATACACTTTAATAATACCATTCCAGATATATTTTTTCCACATGTTTTTTGATTTTTCATGTTTTCTCAAGATATGTAAGGATTCCATCTCTGACAGCCTCTGCTACCCGTTCCTGATATTCTGCTGTATTTAAAAGAGCAGCTTCCCGGCCGTTACTCAAAAATCCACATTCTACAATTGTGAGAACCCCCTCGCTTCTTTTTAAAAGATAATACGTATTGTTTGCTTTCTCAGTCCTTGGTCTGCTGACTTCCAGTTCTTCATTGAGTGCTTCCTGTATGCACTTTGCCAGTTTTTCTCCATTTACAGAATCTGTATAATAAAATACCTGCGGACCGCATACTTGTTCATCCGGATAACTGTTCTGATGAATGCTTACCGTCAAAAGAGGTTTTGTTTCTTTAATCATCTGGCACCGTTTCTGCATATCCTGTACTTTCTTATTCCTGCTTTCCGAATCATACAACCCTACATCTTCTTTTCTTGTCATAACTACTTCGTATCCCTCTTCCTCCAGAAGTTTTCCCAGTTTTTTCGAAATTGCAAGATTAATATCTTTTTCTTTCAGCTGATTGACACCGATTACACCGGGGTCCATACCTCCGTGTCCACAATCTACTACGATCACCCCTTTTTTTCTTATTTCTTTGTTTACAAGCTGCGCCCCTTCCCTTGACAAAAAGAATACAGAAACCAGAAGAATCCCTGCCATAAACAGTTGTGCCATATGTTTTTTCATTAAAAAAATCCTTTTCGCATATTCTGTAAAGTATATGCCAAAAAGGATTTTCTTTTTCCATTTTTAATTTTTCCGGAAATCAGAGCCGTTATTCCTCTTCATTTTCCATCATAAATTCATCTTCTTCGCTGAGAAGCCTTGATATCTGCATGGCGATCTGCGAATCTTCATCCATCTCTTCTTTGGAATCTTCTTCGTCAAATTCTTCCAGTTCAGCCATATCCTGAAGTGCATCCATAAAATCCAGTTCCTGGGTATCTCCAAGATGCAGCTCTTCTGTTTCTTCGGCTGCAGCCGGTTCCGGAATTGCCATTTTCACTTCTCCTTCTTCTTCAATATCATTCAAAGAAGACGGCATTGTACTGATAATCTGATGTACTTCTTTATAAGACGCCATAAAACGTCTCTGTGCCTGGTTAATCAACTGTACAATTTCATTCATTTCTTCCTGCACAGCTACATATTTTTTCTTGCCCTCCAGAAGCTTATCATCAATTTCTGACTGTACAGATTCCACTCTCTGTCTGGCCTCTTCTTCTGCCTCTGCGATCATGGCATCACATTTTTCCTGTGCCTCTTTAATCATGGCATCTGCTTTCACCTGTGCTTCAAATACAAGTCTTCCGATACTTTCGTAATTATCAATATATTTCTGATATTTTTCCTGAATTTCTGATTCCAGACGTGCCTGATGTGCTTCTCGCAATTCCAGACGTTTCTGCAGTTCTGTAATCCGATCCTCTTTCTCTTCAATCTGTTTCTTCCATTTCAGCTGCTGCTCTGCCGCCTCATCTTTCATTTTCTGAATCCGTTCCATTACTTCATCTTTATCAAATCCACCCATTAACGTTGTTTTAAACATTTCTTCACTCATCCATTACACCTTTCCTTTCTCTTTACTGAAAATATCCACAAATCACATCCCAGATTGCAGAACGTTCAAATCCCAGCTTCCATTCTGCCACACCTGCCAGTCCATATTTCTCAAACAGCTGCATTTTTGCATCAATGGATTGCTCATCTTCCAGCCAAATCTGATATTTTCCACTCCCTGTTTCCAGTTCTGCATAATTCTGAGAAGTCGTTTCATCCCAACCGGAAACCATACCTTTCTCTTCTACAGCCTGTCCTGCAGCATTCATACCAAGGATCTCACTGGTTACGATTCCGCTTGTGTCAGTATACCACATTCGGGTATAAAAAGGCATCCCGTTTATCACTTTTTCTGCCGGAACATCCTTCAATGTCTGAACAATCCCATTTTCTACAAATGGAAGAGAAGAAACCGATCCTGCTGTTTCCGTTCCATCTGTATTTTCATCATATCCCATGATGATCACGTAATCCGCTACGATTCCCTGTTCTTTTCTATTGTAAAACTCAGTAAACTGCGGTACTGGATCATCCACAGATAAAACCAGGCCGTTTGCTCTGCAGACAATCGAAAGTTCTCTTATAAACTGCAGAAAATGCGGTGCTTCCTCTTCTTTGATTGCTTCGAAATCCACATTGATTCCATCCATACCAACGCGCTGCGCCTCTTCCAGCAATTTCTGAATGGTATGCGCTCTTGCATCTCGATCAGACAACACTTCCAGTGTACTCACATTGGAATTAAAGTTATCAATCAATCCCCATACTTCCATTCCGGCATCATGCGCTGTATTTACATATGCTTCGCTTGCCAGAGAGGAAATCGAACCGTCATTTTCTGAAAGAGAAAACCAGGTAGGAGAAATGACATTGACTCCCTTTACATTCTCCAGTGTCTGTGAAAGCGCATCATTTGCAGCTTCTGAAGTAACCTGATGCCAGGCCAGATTAATTTTATGCGCTCTTGTAAGGCTGGTATACTCTTCCTGAAAACTTCCCTCATACACCAGTTCCTTCTCTTGTGGATCTGAAATTTTTTTCTTGTCTACATATCCATTAAAACCATCTGCCGTAGCTACTTGTGACCAGTTATCCAGAGCTTCGATTAATGTGAGTTCTGTCCCTGCCGGAAGATCTGTAAGGATCTCACTTTTTATTCCGCCTCTGTAACGCAGAACGGTATCTTCTGTAACAGTAACCGTTTTTCTCTTTCCCCACTGATATTGAATCACTGCTTTGGCTGGTTCTTCCGATACAGAAGCCGTAATCTTCATATATTGTTCCATAAATTCAAGAGCCAGATAAATGGTATCGTCCTGTCTGCATACAATTACATAATCCTGCTCTTTTTGTTCTCCTCCTGCAGTATATACATAATTATCAGGAGAAATCGCGATGGTCTCTGAAGGGGTACTGTAAAGCATCTGCTGATTCTTATCATCCCAGTAAAAACGTCCTTCCAGAACATCTGCTACTGTATCATAATCAAGATACACATGGCCATCTATCATTTTCCCTTTGTGCTCACTGACCTCATTCTGAAGAACCAATGCCACTTCGTCTTTTTGTTCCAGACCATAATAAGCATTCAGATCCATCCGTTCATCCGATGGTGTCCTGCGTTTGATCAGTTCCATGATTATTCCCACGACAACAACCACTATAATAAGCAGAATAATCACAAGTGTGGAAACAATCCTGTTTCTGCGCCTGCTTCTTCTTTTACTCATAAAAATAATACTCCTTGTTATGCGTACTCTGCAAAATCATTGGATACTGCTCCCTCATTATAGCATACTTTTGCGTTTCGTCATTACTTTCTTCGACATTTTATTGTTTTTTTATAATAAAGCTCTGTTCTTTTTGTCGAACATATTTTCTTGCATTTTTTCAAATAGACCGCTATAATATTAGCGATGAAGATTGAGTGCAGTGCGGTCTTTTGTACTGCTTAACCTGAAAATGGAAGGGGTTCGTATATGGGTGAAATCAGCTATTCCGTTTCTGAAGCATCGGATTTTCTGGAAGTTCCGTCTCATGTGCTCCGGTACTGGGAAGAAGAACTTTCTCTGCCGATCCAGAGAAACGAAATGGGGCACAGATTTTACACCCGATGGGATATTCAGGTAATTCTGAGTATAAAAGAACTGAAGAAGAAAGGATATGCGCTGAAAGAAATCAAAGAACTGATTTCTCCTCTTTATAAGGAATTGTGTCAAATCAGGAACCGGAAAGAAAACAGCCAACCAACGAAAAAGCCCCAGAATCCAAACAGCGGAAAACGTCGGAAGGCCCAAAAGGCGGCAAGAGCAAAAGAAGAACGCCGAAAGGCAGAATTAAAAAAACAGGAGCTTCCTCTTTTGCCGGAAGAATTTATGGAAATTCTGGATCGCCTGGTAAAGGAACGCATGCATAGGATGGAACCAGACGAGCTGAAATGCAGAAGGCTGGATGAAAAGATCCGAATCTGTCAGAAATCAAGAAAAGAAGTGGCAGCTGCGATTGAACGAGAAAAACAGGAAAGGCATCATGCGCTTTTCCGAAGAAAATGAGTGTGTTAAAATAAAAGAAAGGCGTTTCCCTGACGGGAGACGCCTTTCCATTTCTGTAATATTATTCTTCTACAATTGCGCCTGTAGGACATGCTTCAGAGCAAGTTCCACATTCTACACATGTATCAGCGTCGATCACGTATTTGTCATCGCCTTCGGAAATAGCACCAACTGGGCATTCTCCTTCACATGTTCCGCAGCTTACACATTCATCTGAAATAACGTATGCCATAACACTTATCCTCCTTATTATTTCTGAATACAGTGATTCAGTTCTTAACGATATTCTAATATATTTACACAAATATTACAAGTCTTTATTTTGAAACAAACGGTAATATTTCAGTTGAACAGAAGAGAAAAAGAAGGTATAATAGATAAAGTATGAAAATAAGGAGGAAAAAAACATGACAATTTCCAAAGATATGACAATCGGCGAATTAATCCGCATGGATGAAAATATTGTTCCGATTCTGATGAGAGCTGGTATGCACTGCATTGGCTGTCCTTCTGCTCAGGGAGAAAGCCTGGAAGAAGCTGCTATGGTTCATGGCATTGATGCAGACGTTCTGACTGCTCAGATCAATGACTTCTTGTCAAACAAATAATATTTTATCAAAGGCGCTGCCATCCGGAATCATTTCCCGATGGCAGCGCCTTTTTTGGAACCCAATCCTTATTTACAGGGATGCTAATTGCTGCAATGCATTTTGGGAGAGGATGCATTCTCCATGTTCCAGAAGAGATGCTTCTCCAGCCAGAGAAAAAGCATGCCCGCTTCCATATTCAGAAAGCATATTGCAGACTTTGTTAAAATCAGCCGGAGAACTGTCTGACTGATGGAGAACAAGAACATAAAGTTCCTCTGCAGAATCTTTATACAGAGAATTTTTTCCGTTAAAGAAATTGTTCAATCCTTTTGCTGCCCGAATGACAGCATCCAGATCCCGGAACAAAAATTGACGAATCAATTGGATCTGCATTTCTGCTTCATCCGAAGCTGCTGCATTCTTCGCATCTTTCTTTTTTGAAGCAGCTTTACTTCTTGCATCATGAATTTTCTGAAAAATATCCAGAATATCATCTGCTCCCTCAATCTGAGGAAGGACAGAAGCTGCTTCACTGCCAGAAGCACTGAAAGGAGTAAATTTTGAAAACCGTGTATCCAGTTCTTCCGGATCTTCTACTTTCGTTATGATAAGAATAATACTGTCAGCAGAAACTGGTATCGCTTCAATCATAAGCGGAATATTATCAGCCTCAAATCCGAACTGACTGTTTGCCTGCTGCATCATATCACGAAACAGATTCTTTGCTTTTTCTGTACCATAAGCTAATTCACTCAGGCGTATCTGTCGATCTTCCAAGTCAGCTTTCGTAAGTGTACAGCGAATCTGATGATCATTAATTTTTTCTATCTTCATATAATCACGTCCTGTCTGTTTCAAGAATAGAATAAGAATCCTGGCTTTTCATATAGGTATTGTACCCTGTCAGTCAAATAAAGATTCTGGTTTCTCGTTTATATTATATACTATAAAACAGGAAAATGTAAAGTATTTCCTTCGACATATCTTCGACATATCTTTGTCGAACGATTCTTGTGAAATTTCCTTGTATCTCAAACAAGAGCATGCTATAGTATAGATAGATGAAGAACGGCTCTGCATAACTCCGGTTTGGGAAGGGAGGTGCAGAACACAAAGCAAAAGAACTGGCTTTTTAATCATTTCATTCACTTATTTCTGAAGCAAATCATTTCATTCATTTCTGAAATCAATCGGCTTTTCAGCCAGATACAGGTAACAAACGCTATCAACCTGTATGATTATTCCTGATATGAAATTGTTATGACATTTCGTGTTTTTTCATTTATAACCGGCAGGAAAAGCGGGCTTTTTTCATCTGATCCAGGATTCGCATAATAAGGATATCTAAGAAAGGAGAGGACTGATTCGGAATGGATAATCATATATCAAGGAATTTCGTATTTGTCCCGTAAAACGAGATGTATGAAAATTTTTCTATGGCTACACATCTTGGCCAGGAGCTGGAAACTTATCTTATGGAAGGAGTTTCCCTCTGGTTAAATGGAAATCCAAGCACTCCAGGAGAAATTGTAAAGGCATGTACTATTGAAGAAGAAGGAGTCTATATGCGAGACTATATACATAACGAAAGGGGGCACGTGGAAAAGTTGCAATTTGATCTTGTAAAAAACATCTGATTTTTCACAAGCTTCATTTCTGAATACGCTTAAGATCCCCAGCAAGTATACAAAATCATGTTTCAGACGCCCATATCTGTGATCATCCAAATACAGATATGGGTGTTTTTGTTTTTATTTTTCCCATTTAAAGAGTACGATTCCCGCAATTGCAATCAGCATTCCCAACAATTTTTTCCATTCAAAAGGCACTTTTTCCATTCCGAACATTCCAAAAAGTTCAATTACATAAGCCACTGCAAGCTGTGCAACCACGATCAACATGGCTGCTTTTGCAGGGCCAAGAGCTGCCATACTCTGTATGACCGTAATCGTAATAAATGCCCCGATCACCCCTCCAAGCAGGATATATTGGTGTTCTACCTGCAGCAATTTCCCGATATTATCCCTCCCCGTGAACAGCCATGCAGCTCCACAGACCAAAAAAGCAGTGATCTGTACCCATCCGGTTGCCACCCACAGGCTGGTCTGTTTTGTCAGATCCGTATTAAAAACGCCCTGAATACTCATAAGAGCACCGGACAATAATGCTGTCAGAATCCCAAGCATAAAAAATTCCCTCCGCTTCTATTCCAGGTTTCTTTTCCTTAGAATTTCCGCAGAAGGAAGTTTTTATTCAATGCTATAAATTTTACAGAGATTTTTCCAGCTTTTCTGCCATTTCATCGATATCTGCTTCTGTAATTACAAGAGGCGGTACAAAGCGCAGTACATTGCTTCCTGCTGAAATTACCAGCAATCCGTTTTCCAACGCTTTTGCAGTAATTTCTCCTACTGTTTTTCCTGTCACTACAAGTCCCTGCATGAGACCTTTTCCACGTCTGCTTTCAAAGCAGTCATACTTTTCCACAAGTTCATCCAGTTTTTGCTCAAAATACGGCGTCACTTGCTTTACGTGTTCTACAATCTTTTGTTCTTTAAACAGATCAAACACTTTACTTACCGCAGCACATGCAAAAGGATTTCCTCCATAAGTTGTTCCATGATCTCCCGGAACCAGAGAATTTTCTGCTGTTTTTTTATTCAACGCAAAGGCCCCTACCGGCACACCACATCCAAGAGCTTTTGCGCAGGTCACAATATCCGGCATAACACCATAGTCCTGATAAGCGAACATACTTCCTGTTCTTCCCATTCCACACTGGATTTCATCCAGAATCAAAAGAATATCCTTTTCATCACAAAGCGTTCTTATTCCCTGAAGAAATTCCGGATCTGCCGGATAAATACCGCCTTCTCCCTGCACAGTTTCCAGAATAATCGCACATGTTTTCTCTGTAATCTGTGCTTTCACACTGTCCAGATCATTAAACTGTGCAAATTTAATTCCACCGATCAACGGTTTAAATGGTTCCTGATAATGTGCAGTACCAGTTACTGACAGCGCTCCCATACTTCTTCCATGGAAGGAATGTTCCATTGCAATGATTTCATGATCGGTAGAGCCATCTTTCAGCCATGCATATTTTCTGGCTGTTTTTATAGCTCCCTCAATCGCTTCTGTTCCACTGTTTGTAAAAAATACTTTGTCCATTCCTGTTGCTTCCACAACTTTTTTTGCTGCTTCTGCAAGAGGTACGTGGTAATACAGATTCGAAGTATGAATGACTTGATCGATCTGATCTTTTAATGCCTGATTATATGCTTCGTTATGATATCCCAGGGCAAAAACAGCGATGCCTGCCGCAAAATCCAGATACTCTTTTCCTTCTACATCATACAGATGTACCCCTTCTCCTTTTTCAAATGCAACCGGAAAACGATTATAGGTATGAAGCACATATTGTTCTGTCTGTTCCATACATGTTTCAGTGTTCATTTTCGTCATAATACTTTCCTTCTCCTTCCCGTAAGATTGCAGTTCCGATTCCTTTATTGGTAAAGATTTCCAAAAGGAGACAATGCGGAATTCTGCCATCCAGGATATGTACCCGGTTTACCCCTTCTTCAATGGCACCGATACAGTTCTGCAGTTTCGGAATCATTCCGCCTCCTACATTTCCGTTTTCAATCAGTGCTTTGGCATCTTCTACAAATAATTCAGAGATCAGACTATTCGGGTCTTTCGGATCTTTATAAACCCCTTCAATGTCTGTAAGGAAAGCAAGTTTTTCTGCCTTCATAGCACAGGCAATCGCACAGGCTGCATCATCTGCATTAATATTATAAGTGGAAAAATCTTCCCCCAGTCCAACCGGACATACGATCGGAAGAAAATCTTTTTCCAGAAGATCATAAAGAATTTTGGGATTTACTTTTTTAATATTTCCTACATATCCGATATCCTGTCCTTTGGAAAGTTTTTTATCCACATTGAGAAGACCTCCGTCTTTTCCGCTGATTCCAACTGCTTTTACTCCAAGAGACTGTACCAGTGTAACCAATTCTTTGTTTACTTTTCCAAGAACCATTTCTGCAATTTCCATGGTTTCTGCATCTGTCACACGCAGACCATTTACGAATTGTGCTTCTTTTCCGACTTTTCCTACCCAGCGGCTGATTTCCTTGCCGCCGCCATGAACAATAATCGGTTTAAATCCTACCAGTTTCAGAAGTACCACGTCTTTGATCACATCTCTTTTGAGTTTTTCATCTACCATCGCACTTCCGCCATATTTCACTACTATGACTTTCCGGTTAAACCGCTGTATATAAGGAAGGGCTTCAATCAGCACCTCTGCCTTTTCCAGATATTTCTGATTTACCATTTTTCTATCTCCTCTTTTTCTGTTTTTTATGAACGATAATCTGCATTAATTTTTATGTAATCATAAGTAAGATCACAACCCCATGCAGTTGCTGAAGCTTCTCCCATCTTTATATCTGCAATAGCAGTTACTGCTTTCTCAGAAAGAATCTTTGTAGCTTCCTCTTCACTGTAATCAGTTGCCACACCATCTTCAATGATTTTTAATTTACCTGCTGCACTTTCAAAATACAGATCTACTTTTTCCGGATCAAACTGTGCACCAGAATAGCCCATTGCACAGAGAATTCTTCCCCAATTTGCATCATGACCGAAAATAGCAGCTTTTGTCAGATTGGAAGTAATAATGGATTTGCTCAAAGTTACTGCTTGTTCTTTCCTTTCCGCACCAATTACTTTTACTTCAAATAAAGCGGTGGCGCCTTCTCCGTCTGCTGCAATCTGTTTTGCCAGCCAGGTATTTACATAATTCAATGCTTCCGCAAATTTCTCATAATCTCCGTCTTTTTCACGAATCACAGGATTTCCTGCCAGCCCATTGGCCAGAAGAAGCACCGTATCATTGGTGGATGTATCTCCGTCTACCGATACCATGTTAAAAGTATCATTGACACTTTCACTGAGCGCTTCCTGGAGAAGTTCCTTGCTGATTTCCACATCCGTCGTGATAAATCCCAGCATTGTACACATATTTGGATGAATCATACCGGAACCTTTACACATCCCTCCCAGGGTAACTTTCTTGCCTCCGATTTCGACTTCTACTGCAATCTCTTTTTTCACTGTATCTGTTGTCATAATGGCTTCTGCTGCCAACGTTCCGGCACTTCCTGCCGGTGAAAGAACCGGTGCCATACTGCGGATTCCTGCTTCGATCTTATCCATTGGAAGCTGTTTTCCAATCACACCGGTAGATGCTACCAATACAGAGTCTGCCGGAATTCCCAGCACTTCTGCTGCAATCTCAGCTGTCTTTTTGCAATATCCGAATCCCTCTTCCCCTGTACACGCATTGGCAATACCACTGTTACAGATTACCGCCTGGGCTGCCGATGAATGATACACAACTTCTTTATCCCATTTCACAGGTGCTGCTTTTACTACATTTGTAGTGAAGGTTCCGGCTGCTTTACAAGGTACAATACTATAAATCATTGCCATATCTTTTGTGTTGCCTTTTTTTATTCCTGCTGACAGACCAGCTGCCTGAAATCCGTTTGCAGCTGTTACGCCGCCTTTTATTACTTTCATTTTCTTATCCTCCGCTTCTATTTCGTTTATGGGAACATCGGAACAAGTTCCAGTCCCTCTGTCTCTTTCAGTCCAAACATAAGATTCATATTCTGTACTGCCTGACCGGCTGCACCTTTCACCAGATTATCAATGGCTCCCATCATAATAATCCGATTGGTTCTTTTATCAATCTTAAAATTCACATCTACAAAGTTGCTGCCTTCTACCCATTTTGTCTGAGGACATACATCTTTATCCAGAACACGAACAAAATACTCGTCTTTGTAATATTTATCATAAATTGCCTTTACGGTGTCATAATCTACCTCTTTTGTAAGTGATGCATAGGCAGTTGCCAGAATTCCTCTGTTCATAGGAACCAGATGCGGTGTAAAATTCAGGCAAAAAGATTTTCCTGCTGCATAACCAAGCTGTTCTTCGATTTCCGGTGTATGACGATGCGTAGCAACCCCATACGCTTTCATATTTTCATTTACTTCGCAGAAAAGATTATCGATTTTTGCTCCTCTTCCTGCTCCGGAAGTACCGGATTTTGCATCAATAATCAAAGTAGACGGATCAATCAGCCCTTCCTTTACCAGCGGATAGCAAGTGAGAATACTGCAGGTAGTATAACAGCCCGGGTTTGCTACCAGACGTGCTTTCTTCACATCTTCTCTGTTAATTTCACAAAGCCCATAGACAGCCTCTTCAATGTACTGAGGTGCTTTGTGTTCTATTTTATACCATTCCTCATATACTTTCACGTCCTTCAGACGGAAATCCGCACTCAGATCGATCACCTTTGCTTTTGAAAGAATTTCTTCATTAATCAAAGATGCACACAATCCCTGTGGGGTTGCAGTAAAAATCACATCTACCTGATTTGCCAGTTCTTCCATATTATCATCCATGCATTTGGCATCTACCAACTGAAACATATTCTGGTATACTTCATAATATTTCTTATCAATATAGCTTCTTGAGCCATACCATTTGATTTCTACATCCTTATGATTAAAAAGTAATCGTACCAGTTCGCCTCCTGCATAACCGGTAGCTCCTATAATTCCTGCTTTTATCATTTTTCAACAACCTTTCTTTCCGTTCATTTTCGCTATTTATCATACCGCAGTTCTTGGTTTCCGTAAAGACGATTTTCATATTTCTGGAAATATTACATAAAGAATATTCATTCCGATTGCATAATAATACATCTTTTATGCATAATATTCAAGTATTATTTTTTATTTTTCCCTTTTTTTATTTTCCTATTGCATAATTATAACAAATGTTGTATAGTAACCATGTTACAAATCTTAAAACTGATAAAAAATATACAAATAGAAATCACAGGAGGAACTTTATTATGAAAGAAAAAGTAGTTTTAGCATATTCAGGCGGACTGGATACCACCGCATTAATTCCCTGGTTAAAAGAAAATTTTGATTATGAAGTTATTTGCTGCTGCGTAAACTGCGGACAGGGAAATGAACTGGACGGACTGGAAAAACGTGCCAAAATGTCCGGAGCTTCCAAATTATATATCGAAGATATCATCGATGAATTTTGCGATGAATACATTATGCCATGTGTACAGGCAGGCGCTGTATATGAACATAAATATCTCCTTGGAACTTCTATGGCTCGTCCTGTAATCGCAAAGAAACTGGTGGAAATTGCAAGAAAAGAAGGCGCTTCTGCAATCTGCCATGGTGCTACCGGAAAAGGAAATGATCAGATCCGTTTTGAACTTGGTATCAAAGCACTGGCTCCAGACTTAAAAATCATTGCTCCATGGCGTATGACAGATGTATGGACCATGCAGTCCCGCGAAGATGAAATTGAATTCTGTAAAGCACACGGTATTGATCTCCCATTCGATGCAAGCCACAGCTACAGCCGTGACCGTAACTTATGGCATATCAGCCATGAAGGACTGGAACTGGAAGATCCATCCCTTGAACCAAACTATGACAACATGCTGGTTCTTGGTGTAACACCGGAAAAAGCACCGGATGAAGCAGAATATGTAACTATGACTTTCGAAAAAGGTGTTCCGGTCAGTCTGAATGGAAAATCCATGAAAGTTTCTGATATCATCAAAGAGTTAAATACACTTGGCGGCAAACATGGAATTGGTATCATTGATATTGTAGAAAACCGTGTAGTTGGTATGAAATCCCGTGGTGTTTATGAAACTCCTGGCGGAACTATCTTAATGTCAGCTCATGAACAGCTGGAAGAACTGATTCTGGATCGTGAAACTATGGAAACAAAGAAAAAACTGGGCAGCCAGTTTGCTCAGATTGTATACGAAGGAAAATGGTTCACACCGCTTCGCGAAGCAATTCAGGCATTTGTAACCTCTACACAGGAATATGTAACGGGCGAAGTAAAATTCAAGTTATACAAAGGCAACATCATCAAAGCCTGTACCACTTCTCCATACAGCCTGTATAACGAATCTCTGGCTTCCTTTACTACCGGTGATCTGTATGACCACCACGATGCAGACGGATTCATCACACTTTTTGGTCTGCCGCTGAAAGTTCGCGCGATGAAAATGGCTGAATGTAAAAAAGAAAATTAATGTTTGTGACTGTCCGGGACAAAATCCCGGACAGTTTTTTCTTATAAATAAAAAAAGAGTACGACCATATTCCACAGTCATACTCTTTGTCTGATCACATCTTAACGCTCCAGATATCTCTGAATATTGGATGCATTTACATATTTATGGGTTTCACTTCCATCTATCACAACCAGTGTAGGGGCCTGCATAATTCCGAATTTTCGTACCATTTCCGGGTTCTTGTCCGCATCAATCACCTGATAGTCTTCCCCTTCCAGCATCTTCTTCGCAATTTTACAATTGGGACAGGTTGCTGTAGTAAACAGATATTTTGCAGAGTCCTCTCCTGCTGTCTGTTCCGGCATTTTTTCCGTTTTCTGTGTCTTTGTCACAATTTGTTTATTTTTGTATGCAGAATGCCCAATATCATATACTGTACGATTCTTATATTCCTGACTTTTTCCATCGTTCCAGTTCTGAACCGGACGATAATAACCGGTAATACGGCTGTATACTTCTGCTTTCTTTCCACACACAGGACAGGTAAACTGTTCTCCTGCAATATAGCCATGCTCTTTGCATACAGAATAAGTAGGAGACAGGGTATAATATGGCAGTCTGTAATTCTCTGCAATTTTTCGCACCAGAGATGCTGCTGCCTTCCAGTCCGGCAGTTTTTCTCCAAGAAATGCATGGAATACCGTTCCGGAAGTATACAACGTCTGCAGTTCATCCTGTATATCCAGTGCATCAAAAATATCTGCTGTATATTCCACAGGAAGATGCGAACTGTTCGTATAATAAGGAGTATCGCCTTCCTTTCCTGCTGTACGGATATCTGGCCAGCGCTCTCTGTCATGTTTTGCCAGACGATAGGCAGTAGACTCTGCCGGTGTTGCTTCCAGATTATACAGATCTCCATATTCTTCCTGATATACGACCAGTCGCTCTCTCATGTGATTCAGTACCTTTTTCGTAAATTCCTGTGTACGTACATCACTCATATCGCATCTGAGCCAGGAAGCATTTAATCCGGCTTCATTCATTCCTACAAGACCAATGGTGGAAAAATGATTATCAAAACTTCCAAGATACCGTTTTGTATAAGGATAAAGGCCCTCATCCAGCAATTTTGAAATCACATCTCTCTTAATTTTCAGAGAACGGGCTGCAATATCCATCATATGATCCAGACGTTTGAAAAAGTCTTTTTCATCTTTTGCCAGATAAGCAATTCGCGGCATATTAATGGTTACGACGCCTACGGACCCGGTACTTTCTCCGGAGCCGAAAAATCCACCTGTTTTCTTTCTCAGTTCACGCAGATCCAGACGAAGACGACAGCACATACTTCTCACATCACTTGGTTCCATATCACTGTTAATATAATTAGAAAAATAAGGGGTACCGTATTTGGATGTCATTTCAAAAAGCAGACGGTTGTTTTCTGTATCAGACCAGTCAAAATCTCTGGTAATGGAGTACGTAGGAATCGGATACTGAAAACCTCTTCCATTGGCATCTCCCTCGATCATCGTCTCAACAAAAGCCTTATTGACCATATCCATCTCTTTTTTGCAGTCTTTGTATTTAAAGGGCATTTCCTTGCCGCCTACAATTGCCGGCAGTTCTGCCAGATCTCCCGGTACCGTCCAGTCCAATGTAATATTGGAAAACGGTGCCTGCGTTCCCCAACGACTTGGTGTATTGACTCCATAGACAAAAGATTCGATACACTTTTTCACTTCCGGATAACTTAAATGATCTGCCTTTACAAAAGGCGCCAGATACGTATCAAAAGAAGAAAAAGCCTGTGCCCCTGCCCATTCATTCTGCATGATACCCAGGAAGTTCACCATCTGATTACAAAGTACGCTCAAATGTCTGGCAGGCGCAGATGTAATCTTTCCTTCAATTCCTCCAAGTCCTTCCTGAATCAGCTGCTTTAACGACCATCCTGCACAATATCCGGTCAACATAGAGAGATCATGAATATGAATATCTGCATTTCTATGGGCTTCTGCAATCTCATTGTCATAAATTTCAGAAAGCCAGTAATTGGCTGTTACTGCACCGGAATTGCTCAGGATCAGCCCCCCTACCGAATACGTAACTGTAGAATTTTCCTTTACTCTCCAGTCCTCGACTTTTACATAACTGTTTACGATTTCTTTATAATCCAGAATCGTAGCTTTCATATTCCGGATTTTTTCTCTTTGCTTTCTGTATAGAATATATGCCTTTGCCACATCTGCATAACCGGTCTGAATCAGAACATTCTCCACACTATCCTGTATATCTTCAACAGAAATTTTTCCTTCTGCGATTTTCTGTTGAAAATCAGAAGTAACACGAAGGGCTAACATTCCCATCATATCCTCACTGAACTGTTTCTCTGTTGCAATAAATGCTTTCTCTATCGCATGGGTAATCTTATCCAGTTTAAAATCTGCAATTTCCCCGTCACGTTTTACTACCTGAAACATTTTTTCAACCTCCTTATATGTAAGATTCATTGTAACAAATGCTCTTCTGGAAGTCAACAGAAAAATACCATATATAGAAAATCAACTCTTTTCATTCTCTATATATGGTATTTATTTAAAATTTTCCGTATAAATCGCGAGGTACTCTTGCCTTGATGGCAATCCCTTTTTCTGTATATTTTTCTTCAATCAGCTGTCCGTATTTTCTTATCAGCTGCACCAGTCCTGCATCTTGATAATCCAGAACACGTTCTACATAAATCTGATTTTCTGCAAGAATCTTTTCCAGAATTTCTTTTAGTTCTTCGAGGCCTTCTCCTGTGCGTGCAGATATTTTCAACGCATAATCTGCCTTAAAATCCCGAAAAATTTCCCTGCCTTCCAGTTTGTCCTGTTTATTAAACAGCGTAATAATTTTTTTATCCCTGACCTCAAGTTCCCGCAGCGTTTCATAGACAACAAACATCTGCTCTTCCATCTGCGGATTGGATGCATCGACCACATGAAGAATTACATCTGCATATTTGGCCTCTTCCAATGTACTCTTAAAAGCTTCGATCAGATGATGCGGAAGTTTCCGGATAAATCCTACCGTATCTGTCAGATAAAGTCTCTGACCTCCATTCAATTCCAGAAGACGGGTAGTCGGATCCAACGTAGCAAATAATTTATCTTCTGATAATACGCCTGCATCGGTCAGTGTATTCAGCAAAGTGGATTTTCCGGCATTGGTATATCCTACAATCGCAGCCGTCATGACCCGGTCTCTCTTACGTCCTTCCCTGAGAAGCTCTCTGTGGCGTTTCACCTGTTCCAGTTCTTTCTTTAACTGGGAGATCCGTTCTTTGATCAGACGTCTGTCCATCTCCAGTTTTTTCTCACCGGGACCTCTTGTTCCGATTCCACCTCCCAGACGGGAAAGAGAACTGCGCAAGCCTACCAGCCGCACGGCCCGATAACGCAACTGTGCAAGTTCAACCTGAATTTTTCCCTCTTTGGTCGTGGCATGATCTGCAAAAATATCAAGGATCAGAAGGGTACGATCCATAACCTTTGTATCCAGTTCCTGCTGAAGATTATTCATCTGCACAGGAGATAACTCATCATCACAGACAATTCCTGTCGCATCCAATGCAGCAAGAAGAGTCCGAATCTCATCGATCTTTCCTTTTCCTACATAAGTACCTGGATGAATCGCTTCCCGTTTCTGGATCACTGTCCCCACAACTTTGGCCCCTGCCGTTTTTGCCAATTCTGCCAATTCCTGTAAAGACTCTTCTGTATCATCTCCGTCTCTTTCCTGTACCCCTACCAAAAGGACACGTTCTTCTACATCACTTAAATCAAATAATTCCATAAATCTCCTGTTTTTCCCTATATTTCAAAAGACCAGTGTTTATCTTGTTTCCAGAAAATAACTCTCTTTCACTGCTGCTGCATCGGTAGGATACCATTCCAGATAAGTTTTTATTTTTTCTTTTGCTGTGACAAAATCTGACATTTTTTCATAAACTACAATTTCATTAAACAACAGCGCCTGTTTTTCCTCTTCATCTCCGATTGCAAGTCCCTGACTGATATTTTCCAGGGCTTCTGTATAATTCTCTTCCAGAATACAGCAATAAGCAATTCCGTTATATGCTTTTGCTTCATAGCCTTTCTCATCCAGACATTCTTTATACATGGATTTTGCAGTTTCCGTATCTCCAAGTTCTGCATATACCTTTCCAAGATAAATAGCAGCTTCCTGGTTTCCTGCCTCATAGGAAGCATTCAATTCTTCTTCTGCTTTCTCATATTCTTCCAGATAATAATAGATTTTTCCTCTGTTATACCAATCTTCCTTGCCTTTGCCCTCTATTTCCAAAGCCTGCTCCAGATAAGTCTCTCCATCTGCCTTCATATCACATTCTTTATAAATGCGATAAATATCGATATAATCACTATAATCTTTGGAATCTGCAATCATTTCTGAAAAATCTGCCGCTGCTTCTTCATATAAATTCAGATGAAGCCTGGAACATCCTCTGAGGAAATACGCTTCTTTACTTTTTGTAATTTCAAAAAGCTGCTCACAGGATGCAAGACTTTCCTCATATTTTCCCTGCCGGTACTGAATCGTGATCAGATAACACAAAATATCCTCCTTCAAAGATTTTGAAGATTCTCCGGATTGTGCAAGGGCAGACTGGAAAGCTTTCTCTGCTTCCTCATAATTTCCCATACGGCTGTAGGCAATCCCTTCTCCGCGGAAAGCTTCTGCTACATGATCATTTTCTGCTGCCGCCAGTTCGAAACTTTCCACAGCGCTGCTGTAATCTTTCTCATTCAGTGCCTGTGCCCCCAGCTCATATTCACTGGTTTTTGAACTGCCGCATCCGGTAAGAAGTGAAAGGATGCAGCCACCTATAACAATATACCTTGTCTTCACAAACAATCCCTCACTTTTACTGAACAAGATTCTGGGATTTCATAACAGCAATCACTTTATCTACCTGTTTTTCGCAGATTTCATCTGTCGATGCTTCTACCATAACACGGACTACCGGTTCTGTACCGCTTTCTCTTACCAGAATTCTTCCGTCTTCTCCCAGTTCTTTCTCCACTTCTGCAATTGCTTTTACAACTTCAGGATTCTCTCTTGCTTCTTTTTTGTCATATACGCGAACATTTTTCAGAACCTGTGGATAAATCTTCACTTCCCCTGCAAGTACACTCAAAGGCAGTTTCTTCTCAATCATAACTTCCATTAATTTTAGTGAAGTAAGAATTCCATCTCCTGTCGTTGCATGTTTTGAAAAAATAATATGTCCGGACTGTTCTCCACCAATGGAATGTCCATTCTGCATCATATTTTCACAGACATATTTATCTCCGACTGCTGTTTTTTCATAAGAAATGCCTTCTCTGTCACATGCTTTATACAGTCCCAAATTTGACATGATGGTTGTAACAATCGTATTATTGTTCAGCTGTCCCTGTTCTTTCATGTATTTTCCGCAGATATACATGATCAGATCACCATTCACTTCTTCTCCTCTTTCGTCAACAGCAATACAACGGTCTGCATCTCCATCATAAGCAAATCCCACATCCAGCTGATTTTCTTTTACAAACTGTTTCAGAACTTCAATATGCGTAGAACCGCAATTGGTATTAATATTGGTTCCATCCGGTTCATTATTGATTACATAAGTCTTTGCTCCCAACGCATCGAATACACTTTTTGCAATCGCAGAAGCACTTCCGTTTGAACAGTCAAGACCGACTCTCTTATTCTTAAATGCACGGGTAGGAATGGAAATCAAATAACCGATATAACGATTTCTTCCTGCGGAAAAATCTACGGTACGGCCAATATTTTCCCGTTTTGCAAAAGGAATTTCCGGTATTTTTCCATCAATATAAGCCTCGATCTGTTCTTCTACAGAAGCTTCCAGTTTCTGTCCGTTTCCATTTATGATTTTAATTCCGTTATCATAGAAAGGATTATGGCTGGCAGAAATCATAATTCCACAATCGAAGCCTTCTGTCCGTACCACATAGGAAACACTTGGTGTAGTCGTTACATGAAGAAGAAATACGTCTGCACCGGATGAAGTCAAACCTGCCACCAGTGAATACTCAAACATATAACTGCTTCTTCTGGTATCTTTTCCGATTACGATCTGTGCCTTATGCTCCTGTCCGTAATACCATCCCAGAAAACGTCCGACTTTATAAGCATGTTCTACAGTAAGATTTACGTTTGCTTCTCCTCTAAATCCATCAGTTCCAAAATATTTTCCCATAATACTTACTCCTTTATATGCATAAAAATTTTACTGTTCCTGCAGATTGCTTAATTTTGCAGCCTGGTCTGCCGCAATCAGGCTGTCGATCACTTCTTCCAGATCACCATTCATAATGGAATCCAGACGGTGCAGGGTTAATTTGATTCTATGATCCGTTACACGTCCCTGAGGGAAATTGTACGTTCTGATTTTTTCTGAACGATCCCCTGTTCCAACCTGACTTCTTCGTGCTTCTGCCTCTTCATCGTGTCGCTTCTCCAGTTCCATTTCATAAAGACGGGAACGAAGAATCTTCAGTGCTTTATCTTTGTTCTTCAGCTGTGATTTCTCATCTTGGCATGAAATAACGATTCCTGTCGGAATGTGTGTCAGACGTACAGCAGAGTCTGTGGTATTAACACACTGACCTCCGTTTCCAGATGCACGGAATACGTCAAATTTGCAGTCGTTCATATCCAGATGGAAATCGATTTCTTCCGCTTCCGGCATAATTGCAACAGTGATGGTAGAAGTATGGATACGTCCACCGCTTTCTGTTTCCGGTACACGCTGCACTCTGTGTACGCCACTTTCATATTTCAGTTTTGAATAAGCACCTCTTCCGGTAATCATAAAAGTAACTTCCTTAAAACCGCCGATTCCGTTTTCATTCAGACTGAGCATTTCTGTTTTCCAGTTCTGTGACTCTGCAAATTTTACATACATCCGGTAAATTTCTGATGCAAAAAGAGCTGCTTCATCTCCGCCGGCTCCTGCACGGATTTCTACAATTACATTCTTTTCATCGTTTGGATCTTTCGGCAGAAGAAGTATTTTCAATTCATGTTCCAGTTCTTCAATGCGCTTCTTTGCATCGGAAAGTTCTTCTTTCAACATTTCCCGCATTTCTTCATCCGATTCTTCTTCCAGCATTGCAAGACTGTCTTCTACCGTCTGTTTACAATTCTTATATTCTCTGTAAGCATCTGCTATCGGCTGCAGATCGCTCTGTTCTTTCATCAATTTCTGGAAACGCGCCGTATCGTTTGCCACTGTAGGTTCATTTAATTCATTCAAAATTTCTTCCAGACGAACTAAAATATCATCTAATTTATCAAACATGGGTGTCCTCCTGCTTCTTTCTTCCTGTTACCACACGATCCAGTCCTGCCAGATCTTTCACTACTTTTACATGTTCAAACAAAGCGTCCCGCATCATTTCACTGACTGCTTCGCCCTGATCATAACCGATTTCAAAGGCCAGAAGGCCTCCCGGTCTCAGATACGTACCACTTTCTTTCGTCAGCTTTCTGTAAAAATAAAGACCATCCTCTTTTCCATCAAGGGCCATTCTTGGTTCGTGTTCCCGCACCTCTTCCATTAATGTATCAATTACCTGACTTGCAATGTATGGCGGGTTCGAAACGATTATATCATACTTTCCTTCTATATGGGAAAATAAATCACTAAAACGCCATTCTGCCTTTAATTTCAGCCGATTCCCATTTTTTCGGGCAACCTCCAGGGCTTTTTTTGACAAATCTGCGCCTGTTCCTTCTGCTTTTTTTATATTTGCCAGAAGACTCAATAAAATACAGCCGCTTCCTGTACACATATCCAGAATTTTTACGGAATCCTGAGAACCTGAAACTTTTTTTTCCGTTTCTTTTAAAATTTCTTCTACCAGAATCTCTGTATCCTGTCTAGGAATCAGTACATTTTCATCTACATAAAAAGGCAGTCCGAAAAACCATGCCTCATGCGTCAATTGCTGAAGCGGTATACGGGCTGCTCTCTTTTCCAGAAACTCCAGATATTCCACTTCTTCTGTCTCTGAAGCGATCTGGTTTTGTTCCATAAAATATCTGGTCCTGTCCATACCGGACACATGCTCCAGAAGAAGCCATGCGTCCGTATTCCAGTCAGCAATCCCTGCCCGTTCCAAATATTTTTTCCCTGTATTCAGAAGTTCTCTATATGTTCTCATTTCTCTTCTCCCGGGCTTTTTCGATTTGTTCTTCTGCATCCGGGAAATTTTCCCGTAAATATTCCTTCCAGTCAAAAACTGCTTCTACTGCTGCAATTGCCACTTCAGCCATATCTGCATCCGGTTCTCTTGTCGTCATCTTCTGCATGGCCATACCTGGTTTTGACAAAAGGCATACCAATGGATTTTCACTTCTTCCTGCCAGACGGATGATCTCATAAGAAATTCCCGCAATTACAGGAACCAGCAATACTCGAATTAACACACGCATCCACAGAGTCTTTACCGGAACCAGTGCAAAAAATCCAATAAAAAAAACAATGCTGACAATAATCACAAAGAACAGAAAACTGGTTCCACATCGTTTGTGGAGTCTGGAACTTTCCATTACATTTTCCACCGTCAATGCTTTTCCATGTTCCACACAGTTGATACACTTATGTTCTGCTCCATGATACATAAAAACTCGCTGTATATCTTCCATTCTGGAAATCAAAACCAGATAACCAAGGAAGAGCAGAATACGTATAAAAGCTTCTGCAACTGTGATCAAATACTCCCCTGCACCTGCAGTCCGCAGCAGACTTGCGATCAGATAAGGCAACACCATAAACAATCCGACTGATAATACAACCGAAAAAATCACAGTGCCTGTCATCAAAAGATTCTCCTGCCTTTTCTGCTTTTCTTCTTCTTTCTTTTGCTCTTCCTCCGTAAGCGCTTCTCGTTTTTTTGCATCTTCCTCATCTTCTTCAAAAAAAGTAGCGGAATACATCAGACATTTTGTTCCCAAAACAAGCGAATCAATAAAATTAAATACTCCACGTACTATGGGAATGGAAAGAATCTTCTTACAAGGAAGGATTCCCTGATACGATTCTACCTGAACCGCGATTTCCTGATCCGGCTTTCGTACAGCTACGGAATATTTTTCTCCATGACGCATCATGATTCCTTCCATAACTGCCTGTCCGCCTATATTTGATGACTTCATTCTGCATTTCTCCTCACGATAAAAATCCCTGCAAATTGAAACAAGAGGCTGAAGTCCGAAAACTCCAACCTCTCCTATTATTTTCTTATTTGTTGATTCCGTATTTTTTATTGAATTTATCGATACGGCCACGAGCCTGTGCAGCTTTCTGCTGTCCTGTATAGAAAGGATGGCATTTGGAACAAACTTCCACGTGCAGTTCAGCTTTTGTTGAACCTGTTTTAAAAGTATTTCCGCAGTTGCATACGACTGTACATTCCTGATAATTTGGATGGATTCCTTCTTTCATGATTTTCACCTCTTCTGTTATTTATTATATATGTTTTATTTTGCGTTTTCTAATTTCAAACAGCTTTTGAATTATATCATATATAACGATCAAATGCAAGCCCTATTAAAGAAAACGTTGCTTTTTCACAGTCTGAACGAACTCTTCATTGTCTTTTGTATGTGCAAACATATTTAAGATATTTTCCAGAGCCTCGTCTGCTTTCATTCCATTCAATGCTTTCCGCATAATATCCACTGCCTCCTGCTCTTCTCTGGTAAGCAGTAAGTCTTCTCTTCTTGTACCTGACTTCGCAATGTCAATTGCAGGAAAGACTCTTTTTTCCTGTAATTTTCTGTCAAGAACCAGTTCCATATTGCCGGTTCCTTTAAATTCTTCATAAACCACATCATCCATCTTGCTTCCGGTATCTACCAGTGCAGTAGCAAGAATCGTCAGACTACCGCCTTCCCGCATATTTCTTGCAGCACCGAAAAAGCGTTTCGGCATATGCAGAGCTGCCGGATCCAGACCACCGGAAAGCGTACGTCCGCTTGGCGGAACGGTCAGGTTATAGGCTCTTGCCAGTCTTGTAATGCTATCGATAAAGATTGTAACATCTTTTTTATGCTCAACCAGGCGTTTTGCGCGTTCAATGGTCATTTCTGACACACGTTTATGATGATCTGGAAGTTCGTCAAACGTAGAATAAATAATTTCCACATTCGGTCCGAAGATCGCTTCTTTGATATCTGTGACTTCTTCCGGTCGTTCGTCGATCAGAAGTATGATCAGATGCATCTCCGGATTGTTCTTAAGAATGGACTTCGCTGCATCCTTCAGCAAAGTAGTTTTTCCTGCTTTCGGCGGTGATACGATCATTCCTCGCTGTCCTTTTCCAACCGGACTTACCAGATCCACGATCCGCATGGCAAGACTTCCGCCCGGACGTTCCAGATGAAGCCGCTCATTCGGGAAAATCGGTGTCATATCTTCAAAATTATATCTTCTCATTTCATTTGGACGAATCCCATTAATCAATGTCACATAGAGAAGCGCAGAGAATTTTTCATTCTGACTTTTTACTCTTGTATTTCCCTTCAGTATATCACCGGTTTTCAGATTGAATCTGCGGATTTGTGAAGGAGACACATAAACATCATTTTCACCCGGAAGATAATTATCACTTCTGATAAAACCATATCCATCCGGAAGTACCTCCAAAATCCCGCTTACACTGATTCCGCTGTCCAATTCTGACTGTTCCATAGGAGGACGCTCTGTACGGTTATTTTCCGGCCGTATATTCTGCCGTGTATCCTGGCTACTAGAACGGATTTCACCGTTTCCCTGTCTTGTCTCCTGATTCTGCTCATTGCTGTTGTTTTCTTTTTCCTGTCTCTCTTTTTCATCTTCCTGTACCATTCTCTCAACCAGTTCACTCTTTTTCAATGTTGAAATTCCTTTCAGACCTCTTGCTTTTGCAATTTCTTTTAAAGATTCCAACGAAAGGGACAAATATTTTTCTCTCATTAAAAAACCTCTCAAACTTTTTATTCCGATTTATCATTGGTATTTCAAAATTTTAATTTTTGTTTATTGTTTTCTTCTGGGAAATTATTCAGATATGATAAGACCTCTGGAAACAGGAAATCCTGCTCTTACATGGGTTATCATATCACAGTTTTTTTTAAATTGCAAAAGTTTTTAGATCGTATACATAAAGTTCGTGAAGTGCTCTTGTTGCACTGATATAACGATATTGTGCAAACATGGGATGTTCTTTTTGGCCTCCAATTATAAAGACCTGATCAAATTCCAGTCCTTTTGCCAGATAAAACGGCGTTACGGTAAGTCCTTTTCGGAATACTTTGCTGTCCCGGTCTATATAAGAAACCGGAACATTCCGATCTTTTAAGACCTCCCATATTTTACGGGCTTCGCCTTCTGTCATCGTGAGCACGGCTGCGGTCTCATATTCCCTTTCTCCCAGATGAAGATTTTCTTTTATTTTCTCCGCTGCTTCTTCCATATTCGAAACATCCTGTTCCGTCACTGCTTTTCCATGTCTCTCCAGGAATTCAATTTCTTGCGCACTTCCAAGCTCTGCAGCATAAGCAGCAATCTCCAGTGTATTTCGATAACTTTTATTCATAATTATTTTTCGTATGTGTTTTCCAAAAATACGAGGAAGAAATTCTGTCACATCCGACAGTTTTTCTTCCATCGTCTGTGCCTGATCTCCAAGAATCGTCATAGGACAATCAAATAGTTTTTCCAAAATCGTATACTGTAAAAATGTATAATCCTGCATTTCATCCACTACCAGATGTTTTATAATTCTCTTCTCTTTTCTCTCAAACAATCTGCACTTCAAGTAAAGAAGTGGATATACATCCTCGTAATGCAGTATTCTGTCCTCTCTGGCACAGTCCTTCAGCATGGGTAATCCCTGCTCCTCCAAAAACCATCCATAAATTTCATACAAATCTCTTGTCACATACATACCGGTAAATTTATGATTCAAAAAGCTTCTCTCTTCCTCCGACAGATCGTATCCGATCAGAGTTTCCACTGAATCAATAAAATATTCCGCAATTGCTTCCATTCTTGATAAAAGAGGAATATCCGGAAATTTATAATAAAACAGATTCAGTATCTCTTCTGCCTTCATTTCTACTTTTTTATATTCCAGATCCTTGAAATCCACCAACTTCTCTTCCAGATTTAAGAAAAATCCCTCTGCTTCCCTGACAAATTTTTCTGATTGTTTCCATTGATAACGAGTTTTTGCCTCTTCGTCACAGCTTGCCATTCGTTCTTCGATATAATCATAACGATCTTCACAATCTGCTGCTGTTTCCTGCAATTCCTTATAGGCAAACAAATCCAGACTCATCTCCCGGATATTTTCTTCTCCCAGTTCCGGCAAAATATGTGAAATATAATCCGAAAAAACACTGTTTGGAGACAATACCAGAATATCAGAAGATTTCAGCTTACCTCGATCATGATAAAGAAGATAGGCAATTCTGTGAAGAGCAACCGATGTTTTCCCACTTCCTGCTGCTCCTTGAATCGCAAGAATCCTGTCGCTGGTATTGCGGATAATCACATTTTGTTCTTTCTGAATGGTACGCACAATATTTTTCAACTGAACATCCCCATTTTCTCCCAGTTCCTGTTTCAAAATATCATCATCAATTTTCAGATCACTCTCAAATTCATATACCATTTCTCCATGGCGAATCTTATACTGCCATTTTGAAAGGATTTCTCCTTTCATCATACCTCCGGGCGCTTCATAAGAAGCTTCTCCCTTTTCATAATCATAAAACAATCCGGATACCGGTGCCCGCCAGTCATAAATCAAAGGGACACCTCCTGTTTCTTCCGAAAAATTCCCGATTCCAATATAAAAACTTTCCGCTTCTTCTTCCCCTTCATATAGAAAATCAATACTCCCGAAAAACGGAGCATCCAGCATTTTTTTCATTGTATGTCTCTGTTTTCTCTTCTCCTCATTGACATTTTCCTGTTGGAAAAGAGCCTGCTGATTATCAAAATTTTCATATCCATACTGGTCCATTTCCGTATAATTTTCCCAGTAATATTCATTCATACGATCTACATCTTTTTCCCCTTGTAAAATACACCGTTCTATTTTCTGGATTTCTCTTTTTAATTTTTCTGTCACAGCTGTTAGAAATTCTGTTCCTCTGCTCATCCCGATTCTTTCTGCCTTTCTTTATTTCTGAATATTCATAATCATAAGGCAGCTGCTTTCATATTGCAAGAAAAAAATAACACCCTCGTATAAATACGAGGGTGTTTCTGTTTGGACACAATACGAATGAACGTATATTTATTCTATTGGCAAAATAGATTATTTCTGGTTGATTGCTGCCTGTGCTGCTGCCAGTCTTGCGATTGGCACACGGAATGGTGAACAGGAAACGTAGTCAAGACCCAGTTTGTTGCAGAATTCAACAGAAGATGGATCTCCACCGTGTTCTCCACAGATACCTACATGCAGGCTTGGATTCACTGGTTTACCAAGGCTGATAGCCATTTCCATCAGCTTACCAACGCCAACCTGATCCAGTTTTGCAAATGGATCGTTTTCAAAGATTTTAGCGTCATAGTATCCATCCAGGAATTTACCAGCATCATCACGAGAGAAGCCGTATGTCATCTGTGTTAAGTCATTTGTACCGAAGCAGAAGAAGTCAGCTTCTTTTGCAATGTCATCTGCTGTCAGAGCTGCTCTTGGGATTTCGATCATAGTACCAACTTCGTATTTCAGATCGGAACCTGCTGCTGCGATTTCAGCATCAGCTGTTTCAACAACAAATTTCTTAACATATTTCAGCTCTTTGATATCGCCAACAAGCGGAATCATGATTTCCGGTTTTACATTCCAGTCCGGATGAGCTTTCTTTACGTTGATTGCTGCACGGATAACTGCTTTTGTCTGCATTTTAGCGATTTCAGGATATGTTACAGCCAGACGGCATCCACGATGTCCCATCATCGGGTTGAATTCATGCAGAGAATCAATGATTGTTTTGATCTGTTCAACAGTTTTGCCCTGAGCGTCAGCCAGTTTCTTAATATCTTCTTCTTCTGTAGGAACGAATTCATGAAGCGGCGGATCCAGGAAACGGATTGTAACCGGGTTGCCTTCCAGAGCTTCGTATAATTTTTCGAAATCTCCCTGCTGTTCCGGAAGAATCTTCTCCAGAGCTGCTTCTCTTTCTTCTACAGTCTCTGCACAGATCATTTCACGGAATGCATCAATTCTGTTGCCTTCAAAGAACATATGCTCTGTACGGCACAGACCGATACCTTCAGCGCCAAGCTCACGAGCTTTTTTCGCATCTGCAGGAGTATCCGCATTTGTACGAACTTTCATAGTTCTGTATTTATCAGCCCATCCCATGATTCTTCCGAATTCACCTGCGATTGTAGCATCTACAGTCGGGATAATGCCGTCATAAATATTACCTGTGGAACCATCAAGAGAGATTGGATCTCCTTCATGATATTCTTTTCCAGCCAGTGTAAATTTCTTGTTTGCTTCGTCCATAGCGATATCGCCACATCCGGATACACAGCATGTACCCATACCACGAGCAACAACAGCTGCGTGAGATGTCATACCACCACGAACAGTCAGGATACCCTGCGCACTCTTCATACCTTCGATATCTTCCGGAGAAGTTTCAAGACGAACCAGAACTACTTTTTCGCCTCTTGCAGCCCATTCTTTTGCATCGTCAGCTGTGAATACGATTTTACCGCAAGCAGCTCCCGGTGATGCACCAAGTGCTTTTGCAATTGGTGTAGCAGCTTTTAATGCTGCTGCGTCGAACTGTGGATGAAGCAGTGTATCCAGGTTTCTTGGATCGATCATTGCTACTGCTTTTTCTTCTGTGATCATGCCTTCATCAACAAGGTCACATGCGATTTTCAGAGCTGCCTGAGCAGTTCTCTTACCATTACGTGTCTGCAGCATGTACAGGTGTTTATCTTCAATTGTAAACTCCATATCCTGCATATCTCTGTAATGATCTTCCAGTGTATGGCAGATGCCTACGAACTGATCGTAAACTTCCGGCATAACTTCTTTTAACTGGTCAATCTTCTGAGGTGTACGAACACCGGCAACAACGTCTTCACCCTGTGCATTCATCAGGAATTCACCCATCAGGTGTTTTTCTCCTGTAGCAGGATCACGTGTAAATGCAACACCTGTACCAGATGTTTCACCCATGTTACCGAATGCCATCATCTGTACGTTAACAGCGGTACCCCATGAATATGGAATATCGTTGTCACGACGATATACGTTTGCACGTGGGTTGTCCCATGAACGGAATACGGCTTTGATTGCACCCATTAACTGTTCTTTCGGATCAGCCGGGAAATCTTCACCGATTTTTTCTTTGTATTCAGCTTTGAACTGGTCAGCCAGTACTTTTAAGTCTTCAGCAGTAAGCTCAACGTCCTGAGTTACTCCTTTTTCAGCTTTCATCTTGTCGATGAGTTCTTCGAAGTATTTTTTACCTACTTCCATAACAACATCAGAGTACATCTGAATAAATCTTCTGTAGCAGTCCCATGCCCAACGTGGATTACCGGACTTAGCTGATAAAACTTCTACTACTTCTTCATTTAAACCAAGGTTCAGGATAGTATCCATCATACCTGGCATAGATGCTCTGGCACCGGAACGAACAGAAACAAGCAGAGGATTTTCTTTGTCACCGAATTTTTTGCCGGTGATTTCTTCCATCTTTGTGATTGCTTCCATGATCTGTCCCATGATCTCGTCATTAATTTTTCTACCATCTTCATAGTACTGTGTACAAGCTTCTGTTGTGATGGTGAAGCCCTGTGGTACCGGAAGACCCAGGTTTGTCATTTCAGCAAGGTTTGCGCCTTTTCCGCCGAGAAGGTTTCTCATGGTCGCATTTCCTTCTGTGAACATATAAACCCATTTTGCCATTTGAACATTCCTCCTAAAAGTGATATAGGTGTGTAAGCGGGCAAAATGCCCGCACACAATTTATTTTATACATTTAGCTATTAATAGTCAAGTGAAATGGTAAAAAATATCATTTTCTCTTTTTATTATTCAGATTTAATACAAGATGTCTTGGCAGACCATTTACCATGATCGGCTGATAATCTCCCTGAATCAGAGGTTTGATATAATCTACAAAATCTTTTGTTACATAAGTTGCATCTTTATTCATCCAGCTTCTCGGAACCAGTTTTTCTTCATTTGCAATTCTGTGCACATCATAAATACCAGTCGCACTCATATACGGATCATCGGATACACGGTCAATCACAACCATTTTACCGGTATCTCCTTCATCTGCTGCTTTTACAGCAGCACCGCCTACCATAAATGCCTCATCAATGTCCACACGGGATGCCATGTGAGATGCACTTCTCTGGAGAGTAGAAAGTTCTACCGCTCTTGTCTTGCATCCGCATTCTGCTGCCAGGAAGTTCGCAAGATACGTTGCTGTTCCCTGAAGCTGTTTGTGTCCGAAGGCATCCACATAATCTCCTACGCTTCCCAGTTCACATACGTAACGGCCGTCTGCCAGTTTGATTCCCTCTGATACGGCAATAACGACAGAAGATTTTTTTGTCAGCAGTTCTTTTACTTTAACGAGGAATTTATCCACATCAAATGGTACTTCCGGAAGATAAATCAAATCCGGTCCATCGCAGTCTTCTGTCTTTGCAAGAGCAGTTGCTCCGGTAAGCCATCCTGCATTTCGTCCCATGATTTCCATAATTGTGATCATGTTTTTCTTATAGGTAAGTCCCTGGGCATCGCGAATGACTTCTTTTGTGGAAGCACCGATATATTTTGCCGCACTTCCGAAACCAGGTGTATGATCCGTCAATGCAAGGTCATTATCAATCGTTTTCGGTACACCCAGGAATTTCTGTGTCTGTCCTGTAAGGATTGCATAATCAGACAATTTTTTGATGGTATCCATAGAGTCATTACCGCCGATATAAATAAATGCATAAATATCCAGTTTATTTAAAATTTCGAAAATTCTCTCATAAATTTCCTTATCCTGGTGAATCTCAGGCAGCTTAAAACGACAGGAACCCAGAAATGCAGATGGAGTACGTTTCAAAAGCTCAATATCCAGTTCTGTATGAATCTGTGTGGACAGATCTACATACTGCTCATCCAGAAGTCCCTGAATTCCGTGAAGCATTCCGTATACCTTATCGAATCCTCTTTCAATCGCATTTTTATATACACCTGCAAGACTGGAGTTAATAACAGATGTTGGTCCTCCTGACTGTCCTACAATAATATTCCTTTTCTTTGCCATTTTGTCTCTTCCTCCTTGTGATAAAGCTTCATTAACGTGTATTATAACAAAGTTTTTTTTATCTATCAATAGTAAGTTTTTATTTATATCTATATTTCTTTGGCTTTCAACATTTTTTTTGTATTTTTTGCACAATTTTCATTTTTTTAATCCATTACAAATTCACAGTTTTATTGACACTGATACCTTTTTGGGAATATAATTTAACCAAAAGAATTTTCCAGGAGGTGAGGAACTCCATGCCTTCAAAATTGCAACGTTTTACTGATGATGGCTGGGCCATATGGATTGACGGAGATGATAAAAGCACGATTTATCTGAATGATTGGATGAATCCTAAAGGAAAGAACTATATCGATATTGGAATACGTATATATGGTGTCGGTCGTTCCTCAGATGCGACTGTTTTCATCCCTTTTCCAATAGAAGAAAAGGAAGTTCAGGATTTGTCTTTTCTCTTAGCAAACCCTTCCGTTTTGCGTGGTATTTTCAATACGCACTCTATGGATGCGATAAAAATTACCCCTTACATATCAGTACTCAATTATGAAAAACGTACATTCAATCTTCTTCATCTGAATCCTGATATTCTGGATTTTCATAATGTTGCTTACGGAACGATTCTGACCATTCAACTGAAGGCTGTCCAAAATCAACTTACCAGTAATGAACTCTATATCCTGTTCCGTATTCCTCATAAATCACTGGACAACTTATTTGCTTCCAGACTTGATGTAAATCGCAGCATCAACCGCCTGAAAGAACGGATTTCCAGTCCTCTGGAAATCAGAAAATACGGATATTCCATACGGATCAACGAAGCTCGATTGCTCCCTCCTGAAATCAATGCCATTGAACCGCTTCATAAACAGCATCTTCGTAAAGCTCTTGTCACCATTTCTCTGGATGAGGCTTATGAGCTGAATGATTCCAACTGTTACCGTATCCGCCGGTTGGAACCGGATCTTTATTATGATTACGCTCCTACCGGATATAACTGTAACAATACAATTACCTATCAATGGGTTGAAGAGCGTCCTGTAAGTGTGAAAGCTCACTACAATTTTTACTTTGCTATCACTCACAGCAGCATCAATAAAAAGAGTCTGTCCGTATACCTGCTTGTTGTTTTGTTGACTGCTGTATGCGGAAATGCAATTTACGCACTGGTATCTTATTTTGCAGCCTGGCTGATACATCTGCTGTAAACATAAAAATCTAAAGAAAAGAGGTAAAACTATGAATGTAAAAGACCGAATGATCATGGACGAATACAGAAAGCAGAAAGATGCTTTCACTCGTATGGGAGATGTGGTCCACGATATGCTGCGCCAGATTGTGGATGACGCAGGTATCCTGATAACAGGCATCGAACACCGTGTCAAAGGTGAAAAAAGTCTGGAAGGAAAACTTTTCAAAAACGGCGACTGGTATCAGAAGCTTGACGACTTAACAGATATTTTGGGTGCCCGTGTCATCTGCTACTTCGGTGATGATGTGGATAAAGTAGGAAAATTGGTAGAGAAATCTTTCGTCATTGACTGGGAGAATTCTTCAGACAAACGTGCTCTGATCAAGGCTGATACGTTTGGTTATCTGTCTCTGCACTATATCTGTTCCCTTCCTTCAGATGCCGGCTATCCAGATGACATCTGCGGAAAACGTTTTGAGATCCAGATCCGAACCATTCTTCAGCATGCCTGGTCTGCAATCAATCATGATCTTGGATATAAAAGTCAGTTCGGAGTACCAAGAATGGTAACTCGTGAATTTGCAAGACTCGCTGGTCTTCTGGAAATTGCAGATGATGAATTTATCCGCGTACGCGACAATATGAATCGTTACACGGAAGAAACAAGAGAAAAAATCATCCATGATGATGCCACTGATGTTCTCATTGATATGATTTCTCTGAACGAGTATATGCTTCGCAATAAAAAGATGCGTATCTTCCTGCAGAATCTAGCTGATATTGAAGGATCCGAAATTTCAGAAACGGATCCGGAAAGCTATATCCCACAACTTCGCTGGCTGAAACTGGAAACCATTGGAGACTTGCAGAACATGCTGGACAGAAACTCTGATCTGGCACTGCAGCTGGCAAGAAAAACCCTTTCCGGCTCCGAATTGGATATTCTTTCCTCCAACGTGGCACTTCGCTTCCTTTGTCGTGCCCAACTGCTTACAGGCGGCTATACGGAAGAACAGGCTGCCGCTTTCATTGCTCTTTCTGTCCATAAAGAGGAACGTGCCCTGAGACAGGCAAAACATCTGTTTAAAATGTATGCAGACATCAAAGGTGGTGAAGAAGCATGACAGCTTCTGATAAATTCAATGCAGCCCTTGATTTTGCAACCCTAAAACACAATGGGCAGTATCGGATCGGCGGTCTTCCTTATATTACTCACCCTGTGGAAGTCGCCTCTTATCTGCGGGAAGCAGGTTACAGCATTGATTATCAGATTGCAGGACTTTTCCATGACCTTCTGGAAGATACCGATGCTACAGAGGAGGAAATCAAGGCTCTGGGCGGCCCGGAAGTCCTTGAAGCCGTAAAATTGGTTACCAAACAAAAAGGCTATGTCATGTCTGATTATATTGCCGCAATCAAATCCAATCCTATGGCATCTGCCGTAAAAGCTGCGGACAGACTCCATAATCTGCGATGCGCAATTGTAGCAGACACAAATTTTAAACGAAAATATATTCTTGAAAGCATTGACTGGTATCTGGATTTTTCTCCGGAAATTCCCAAAGCCGTAAAAGCACTGGCAGATACTCTGGATGTTCCCGTTCGCAGTATGTCTCTGGAATATCCCCCTCTGGAAACAGAAAAGGAACTGAAAACCTCTTCCTTCGTTTTAAAGGGAAATATCTGCTACAGTGTTTCTCTGTCTGAGCTGATTACAACAGAATCCGGTTATGTGGTATGTATAGGCGGAAAATCTATGGGTGTTTACACCACTCTTCCAGAACAATATCAGAAGCTGCCTGTTTATGACTACGAAGATAAACTGATTATTCCGGGGCTTGTGGATCTTCATATTCATGCTCCTCAGTATGCTTTTCGCGGAACCGGAATGGATATGGAATTAATGGAATGGCTGCAGTATCATACTTTCCCGGAAGAATCCAAATACGCTGATTTGACATATGCCCGCAAAGCCTACAAAATTTTTGCTGAGCAGATGAAGAAAAGTGCCACTTCCCATGCCTGCATCTTTGCAACCATACACAGACCTGCCACAGAATTACTGATGGATCTGCTGGAAGATTCCGGTATTATCAGCTATGTAGGCAAAGTCAACATGGACAGGAGGGCTCCTGACAATCTTTGTGAACCCAATGCGGACTTCTCCGCTTTTGACACTTTTGGCTGGATAAACGACATAAACGGAAAACACAAGCGCACCCGGCCTATTCTGACTCCCCGTTTTGTTCCCTGCTGTACTCCTGAACTGCTGAGGCAACTCTGCGAAATCCAGGCATCCTGCAATTTACCTGTGCAGTCCCATCTTTCGGAAAGCCAGTCTGAAATCCAATGGGTAAAGGAAAATCATCCGGATGCTGAATTTTACGGAGCTGTTTATGACCAGTATGGGTTGTTTGGGAAAAATCACCAGACGGATCAGCAGTTTCCTGCGATTATGGCTCATTGTGTGCACTCTTCCGATGAAGAAATCCATCTTTTGAAAGAAAACGGTGTATTTATCGCTCATTGTCCCGCCTCCAACATCAATCTCATGTCCGGCATTGCACCCGTAAGAAAATATATCGCAAACGGATTACACATAGGATTGGGAAGCGATGTTGCCGCTGGCCATACAGAATCCATGTTCCGGGCAATCTGTGATGCTATCCAGGTTTCCAAACTGTACAACTGTCTGATTGATCAGACGCAGGCTCCCCTTACTTTCAAAGAGGCTTTTTATCTGGCAACCAAAGGAGGCGGTGCTTTCTTTGGCAAAGCAGGAAGTTTTGAAAAAGACTATGATTTCAGTGCTGTGGTCCTTGATGATTCCCTGATTCCTCATGCAGACACTCTGTCCCTGCCGGATCGTCTGGAATCTGCCATATATCAGTCTCTGGATCTATACGGAATCTGTGCAAAATATGTCTCTGGAATAAAAACACTTTAAAGACTACAGCCTTAACCATTAAAAAATCCCGGAAAAACCGGGTTTAGGCATTTAAACATGCCATAAATATAAATAAAAGGAGATTACTGATATGACAATTAATACCGAAAAAAACAACGAAACTCTTACATTGAAAATTGAAGGAAGATTGGATACCACAACCGCCCCTGTTCTTGAACAGACCATTCAGGAAGAGGCAGACGCAGTCAAAGACCTGATTCTTGATATGGAAAAACTGAATTATATCTCTTCTGCCGGATTACGTGTACTCCTTGCTACCCAGAAAAAAATGAATAAAATCGGCACTCTGCGTCTGATCAATGTATGCGATGCAGTCATGGAAGTATTTGAAATGACCGGATTTGCAGATATTCTGGTAATCGAATAATATCTATACAGAAAAAGCAAAAAAACTGTCACACTTACAGCTTTTCAGCGGTTTGTGTGACAGTTTTTTTAATTAAAACTCAAATTTCTTTTCAAAATAAGC
>JALFGN010000051.1 GCA_022777285.1 Blautia sp. | reverse complement strand
AAAGGAAAAAATACTGGCGCCGGTATAGGTAACTATACCATGACAAATGAATCAGAAAAAAATTTTTACGAGAAATTAGGAAAAGAAATCCGCAAACAGAGAAAAAACAAAGGATATCCTACAATCGGTAGTCTTTGTCAGGAACTTGTAGACTATGGTTTGGATATTAGTGATGATATGCTTCGCAAATATGAAAAGGGAACAGAAAGAATCTCTGTTTACCGGTTATCTATCATAGTGAATGCTCTGGGCATAAAAATGTCTGATTTAAAATTATAAAAAATATTATCGAAATCGGACCTATGGTTCCGGATTAATAAAAGAAATGCTGCTATGATAACTGTATCAAAATTACAGAGGTGGTTCATATGAAAAAGATTCGCTCTCCAACCGATCATCTCCCCCGAACCTTCAGGGGAGATACGGTGTAACTGTTGTAGATGTGTTACACTGGTCAGCAAACTAAGTATAGCACATCTGGCCTAGAAATGTGAGGTGTTTGTATGGAAATAAAAGCAAACAATTCTCTGGTCATAAACAAACGGATTGACCTGAGTGCTTTGTATCCGGAAATGTTGTTTCTTCTTCTTCGTGTTACTCCGATTATGGAATATGACAATGAAGGGAAACGTACGGATAAAGTCGTTGCTCATACATATGAGTGTGTAGAGACTATGGATTTCAACCATCTGAAAGTCCGGGTGGAAAATCTTGCGCTCCCTATCTCAAATGAAGAGCTACAGAAAATGCGGCAGGCAGGGGAAAAGGTGGCAGTTGAGTTCATCAACCCTACGATTATGGTTTATATAAACCGAAATACCAGCACGATCGAAGACAGCATCAAAGCAGATGACGTGAGACTCGTGGAAATGGAATAACAGACTGGCGGGCGGAACCTCCGCCCTGCCATAGACTGGAGGTAGAATCATGTTTTATAGTAAATTTATCAAGGAAGCCGAAGAGGCTCCGAAAATCAAGGAATTATTGAAGTGTCTGGGGGTGTATCTGGATAGCTGTGAACTGGACAGCCTTTCAAAGGAGAAGATTTCCATTACAGCTAATTTCAGGAGACAGACGGCTCAACGGGTCAATGACCTTTTAGAAGACCAGCTCCATGAACTGTGCCTCTCTTTGCCAGACCTGTCGTTTATTGATGGTTGTATTGAACAGAGACGCTCTTATGGCACACAATCTTGCACACAATGTAACTGGTTAAAATGTATTTCCGTCCTGATGGAATCCCATTTACAGAAGGAATTCCCGGAACTGGTATTTACAATAGGAATCGACTGGGAACGTCCAAAACCAGTATGGATTGAATTTGCAAACGTGGATTCCGGTTTTGATTTTATGGATTAGGAGGGATATGAGGATGAATTTATTTCTTTATGGCATCGCTCTGGTCATCGGGGTGGCAATGGGATGTGTTGCCTTTGAGTTTGGACTGGTTGATAAAGATTTCTGCAAGAAAACCCTCCTGTCCCTGTTCCGTGCACTGAAAAAAGCCGCTTCTTTTCTTTATGAGCTGTTTTACGAGGAATTGAAGGGGGAACCACTTCCGGATAAAGTAAGGAATATTTCCTATCTTCTCACTGACCAGGAAGCTCTGGAACTGGTGTCTACACTGTCCGGGCATCCTTACGATACCCCTACCCTTGCCTCTTATTCGGTTGATGGGCAGGGCATCGCATGGTACGACATTCATGCAGTAGGTCTGGCACCGGCATACAAGGAATGTCCGCCCCGGCAGGTCGCACGTATCTGTTCTCATCTGGTACAGAACTTCTTCATGGAGAGCCGTGGGACACAGATTGCCCTATATCTGAAAGTGGTTTCCCCAACCCGTCTGTGTCTTGCGGTGCCCCTGTCCGTATCTGCGCAAAGACTTCTGGAAGCACAGACAGAAGAGAAACGACAGGGAGTATCCCCTGCCAACAGGGACTCACTGACAGAAACCGTTCCTGTGTCCGGTGAAGAAGATGGGGCATCCGATGATACTCGGTTATAAGCGGGAGGAATATGTGGAATACGGGCTAAAGATTCCCCTGTCCATTACCCTTCCGAAAAAGACCAGTAATATCCTCATTGCCGGGAAAAGCGGCTCCGGAAAGAGCCTGTCTTCCCGCTGGTATCTCTGGCAGATGCTCCACAATCGGGAGAGCCTTGTTTTCCTTTCCGACTACAAAGCGGGGGAAGAGTATGAAGCACTGGAAGGTTCCCTTTCTTATGCTTCCGGGGCAGACGCCGTACAGATGATAGAGGATTTCTACCGTTTCTTTACGGAAGTCCGGAAAAATCGCCTGCGTTTACAGCGGCATTATACCTTGTTTGTGGAAGAGTGGTTCGGTCTCCTGACTTATGCAGAGACCCAGTCCAAGAAGCTCAAAGCTGACCTTCTCGCCAAGGTAGGGGAACTGCTTGCAGTTTCCCGTGGCCTCAATCTCGGGGTCGTTCTGGCCGTACAGCGTGCAGATGCCGCCCTGTTCAGTTCCGGGAGCCGGGAGCAGTTCCAGTGCGTGTGCGCATTTGGCAGGACTTCTGCGGAACAGTTCCGGATGCTTGGTTTCTCCGGTGAAATGGAAGAGAATCCGACTGCCGGTTATGCCTCCGGGCAGGCACTCGTCCTGGTCGATGGCCAGGACGGGGCATGTCCGATACAGGTTCCCCTGATTGCCAATGCCTCTGAGATGTGCAGGGATATGCGTCGTTGTCTGGATATCCAGCCAGACATCCGGTCGCTGATCCGGGCGGCCGCCGAAGGCAGGAGCACGGTTCAGTGAAGGGATGTCTCCGGCAAAGGCTGGTAAGTATTACCAGCCTTTGCACAAACAACAAAAAAAACCACAAAAACCCCAGTAAAATCAAGGGCTCCGGGGTATAAAAAACCCGTTCGCAGTCCTTGCACAGAGCGAACAGAAAATAGAAAAACAAATTAAGGAGAGAAAAATCATGAATAAATTACAGAATGTAGAAACGATGGAAAAGGTAAACGGAGAAGTCATGGAATATACCCAAAGAGACAAAGAACTCTACGAAGATTTATGTCAGATGATAACTGCGGAACAGAGACAGATAAACTTTTCCGCACTCACTATTGCCAAAAGCTTGTATGCCATGCATAAAAATGGTCTGTATCAGATAGAGGGATATCCGAACATCTACGATATCGCAAAGTCAAAATTCCATATCGGTCGTACCTCATGCCATAATGCGCTGTCTATCTGCCAGCATTTTGGACAGAATAACCCGGAAACAGGGGAATGCCGGGGTCTCAGACCGGAATACGAAGCGTTTTCTCACAGCCAGTTGATAGAGATGGCTCATCTCCCAAAGGAGATACGGGAGAACATCACCCCAGAAATGTCCGTGCGGAAAATCCGTAGGATACGACAGGAGCATGACCCAGACAGGGTATCCAAAGGAAACCGGAAAAAAAAACACGGACGCAGACCACGGCAGAGACAGCTGTTAAAGACCGAAGACATCCGTGAAACACTGGACAGGGAAAAGGAAAACCTGTTCAGTCAGATTGATGCCTTTACACAGGAACATCCGAGTGCAAAGTACCGCATTGCAATCACTCTTCTGTATGAAGAATAACAGGAGGGCATGAAATGGAAACACTAAAACAAAGTAAATCCGATATCCAGCGGAATGCTTTTCAGCTTACCCTGAACCATCCGCTGGAATACGGGTGTGACCATCACACAATCAAAGAAACTCTGATAACCCGATTTCCCACCCTGCGGTTTTTCTGCCTGGCAGATGAAATCGGGGAACAGGGAACCCCTCATACACATGTGTATGTATATTTTAATTCCCGTGTCCGGTTCAGTACGATAAAAAAGCAGTTCCCCAAAGCCCATATCGAAGTGGCATTTGGAAATGCTCAAAGCAATATCGAATACATAAGGAAAACGGGAAAATGGGAAGAAACGGATAAAGCAGAGACACGAGTGGAGGGAACCTATGAAGAATGGGGGAAAGTACCGGTGCAGAAAGGTGTACGCTCAGATATGGAAGAACTTTACGAAATGGTAAAAAACGGCTACACCAATGCAGAGATACTGGCACAGAACAATGACTATATCCTGAACATTGATAAGCTGGACAAACTGCGGACTATGCTCCTGACCGAAAAGTATAAGGGAACCCGGCGGCTCGACCTGCGGGTCATTTATATCAGCGGAACCACCGGAAGCGGGAAGACAAGGGAAATACTGGACAGGCACGGAGATGGGAATGTATATCGTGTAACGACCTATGAGCACCCCTTTGACAGCTATGCCTGCCAGCCCGTCATTGAATTTGAAGAGTTCAGAAGCTCCCTGCGTATAGCCGATATGCTGAACTATTGTGACATCTACCCGGTGGAACTTCCTGCCCGTTATGCGAACCGCTATGCCTGTTACCATACCGTATATATCACATCAAACTGGCCTTTGGAGAACCAGTACCGGGATGTGCAGACAGACAGCCCGGAATCATGGATGGCCTTCCTGCGGCGGATTCATGAAGTAAGGATATATGAAACAGACGGCAGTATCACGGTATATGATTCGGTAGAAAAATACTTAAAGCGCAAGGAAGACTTCCACCCCGTTTCGCTAGAAGATGAATGTCCTTTTGAGGAGCAGGAAACCCTGCCGACAGAAAAAAAGGAGGAGAGAAATTCATGAACAAAGAAACAGACGAGGAAGAAATCCTTCTGGACGCAGATGCACCCTTCCACAGGTACTATGACTGGCTCCCTTACACTTCTTTCCGCATCAAGCGGATGCTGGAAGAGATCGGGTGCCAGGCAGAAAACCTGTATCAGGGATACAAGAGCAATCGCCGACCCGGTTACTGTGAAATATACCGGATTGTCCGTATTGAGGATGGTGCAGTCATCCATCCCGGAATCAACCGATATAGTTTGCAGAAATTCTTCGCCAGTCAGGGTTACCCGCTGGAAGATGAAAAGAGCATGACTGGTACGCCATCTGCGCGCAATCAGGGGGCAGAAGCTTTCCTGCGTGCAGTCGAGTATATCAAAACTCATCAAAAGTAACACAGAAAAAAACAACAGCAAGGAGAAATTCTAATCAATACGCCTATCGCATCGCAATGTACAGCAACGTGCTGTAAAGTATTTATTTCAGGCAGTAAGAGATTGATAAAAGAATTTTCCGGACGTTATTGAAAGAAAAAAAAATTACATGAACAAAAACAACGCAATTGATGTTCAGCTATTGAAATATATGACTGAACATTGTAATATGTCCTTAGAAGATGTGCTGAATGATATAGAAAACATGAAAAATCAGGACATATTAAAAGAACATCCCTATGCAGTTTCCCAAGGCTCTAACGGACGCTGGTATACTTATCTTCCAGATGAAAGCAAACCAAAAGGCAGAAGACAGATTGCTAAATCCACCAAAGAGAAAGTAGAACAGGAAATCATCCGCTATTACAAAAACAAGAGCGAAGAAGAAAACATACGGAACATGAACCTTGAAAAATTATTTGAACTCTGGATGTTATGGAGGCGTGACACCGGTACTGACCCGAAGACCATCAAGGAAAACAAAAATGACTGGAACCGCTTTCTTTCCAATCACCCAATCCGAAGGAAAAAAGTAATTTCTCTGGAATTATCCGATATGGAAGATTTTTTCCTTTCTATTACTGCTGACCATGCAATCACTTATAAACGCCTGACCAATGTCAAGAGTGTTCTGAATGGTGTCTTCAAACATGCAGTCCGATTGAAACTCATAGAGCATAATCCCATGAATGAGCTGGACTACAAACAGTTCCGTACCCGGTGTAAACCGCCCACATCCTCAAAGCAGAATTACACAGAAGAAGAACGGCAAAGGATTCTCTACTATCTGAGCATAAAAACAGATGTTTACTCCCTGAGTATTCAGCTTGCCTTTTATCTATGTCTCAGAATCGGAGAACTGATTTCTATTGAAAAAGCAGATATCCATGATGGTTCCATCTTTATCCACCGTGCTACCAGAAGAAGGCAGGCAATGAATGATGACCTGACCTTTGGCAAGGTCTATTATGATACAGAGGAACGTATAAAGGGGAATCAAAAAGAAGGATTCCGTTCTATCCCCTTGACGCCACGTGCACAGGAAATCGTAAAAAAGACTATGGAACTTTACCCCGAGGGAAAATACCTTTTTATGAGAAATGGAAAACCCCTTCTTGCAGATACATTTAACCGACATTTAAAAAGCATCTGTAAAGACCTTGGAATTCCTTACCGTTCCAGTCATCAGATACGTTTCACCATGGCAACCATGTTCTATGAAGGTGGAATCAAAGTAAACCAGCTTTCAACTTTTCTGGGACATAGCGAAACAAGAACCACCTTCCACTATATCCGTCAACAGAAAGCAGATGAACAGACAACCAGTCTCATGACCGATATTTTAGATGTGTAATCACATGTAATCACACTTTTGAAAACAAAAAAACAGGAGAAACGCTGTGAAATCAACGTTTCTCCCACTTTTAAACAATGCCGCAGACCGGAATCGAAC
>JALFGN010000097.1 GCA_022777285.1 Blautia sp. | reverse complement strand
CCCAGTATGGACCCTGTCATGCCGATTAAACATGCTGGACCCTGTCCCTCATTTTTCAACCTTTGGGAAAAACTACACCCGCCGTTTTAAGGACACAGATCTTTTTGAGCAGATCTTTGCGAAAATATTAGAAGACTGCATGAAATTTAAACTGGTGGACACCGATCAGATCTTTGTGGATTCTACTCATGTGAAAGCATGTGCAAACAGCAAAAAAATGCGAAAAAGAGTTGCACATGAACAGGCCCTTTGGTATGAAGAAAAATTACAGAAGGAAATATCCAGGGATCGTGAAGCGCACGGGAAAAAACCTTTAAAGGAAAAAGACAGAAATGATCCCCCATCCGGCGGCGGGAGCGATAATAATACAAAGGAAGAAGAAATTACAGAAGGGATTAAAACGCAGAAATGCAGTACCAGTGATCCGGAAAGCGGCTGGTTCCGTAAAGGCGAGCATAAACATGTTTTCGCCTATGCAGTGGAAACAGCTTGTGATAAACACGGCTGGATCCTGGGATACAGCATTCATCCGGGGAATGAACATGACAGCCGGACATTCAAAACACTTTATGACAAGATAAAGATCTATTCACCGGCTATGATCATTGCAGATGCCGGTTACCGTACACCAGCAATCGCCCATGAATTGTTAGAAGATGGTATCGAGCCTCTGTTCCCATACAAGAGGCCAATGACAAAGGAAGGGGTTTTTCCGAAAATATGAGTATGCATATGATGAGTACTATGACTGCTACATATGTCCGGAAAACCATATATTATCCTATCAAACGACAAACAGAGAGGGGTATAGGGAATACGTAAGCTGCGGAGAAATATGTGCCAGTTGCCCCAATCTTCATAGATGTACGGAAAGTAAAGAACACACAAAAGTGGTTACCCGCCATGTGTGGGAAGAATATATGGAGAAAGCGGAGGATATCAGGCATACACTTGGCAATAAACAGATATATGACCTAAGAAAGGAAACAATCGAGAGGATTTTCGGAACAGCCAAGGAACAACATGGATTTCGTTATACACAATACATAGGGAGAGCCCGGATGGAAATGAAAGCGGGGCTTACTTTTGCATGTATGAACCTGAAAAAACTGGCCAGGATACTGGACAAAAGGGAAGAAAGAATATCGACTATCCATAATATTGAGCGGTTATTAAAGGAAAAGACATTTTTTAAAAAAAGTGGTGCTGGAGAGGTAGTGTAAAATAGTTTGTGTTTTTGGTAAGAAATGGCTCCTTTTTGGTAAGAATTCAGATATGACAATTCTTATCGAAAAGGAGTATTTTTATGGCAGTTGCAAAGGAACAAATTCGACAGATTATCTCAGAAAACAACATTAGTAGCGTTGCCGATGTATACACGTTTCTGAAAGACAGCTTCAAAGATATCCTGCAGGAGCTGATGGAGGCAGAATTAGATGCAACCCTCGGTTACGAGAAAAATCATAAGGGAGATTTGCAGACAGACAATAAAAGAAATGGACATTCCACAAAGAACTTAAAAAGCCAGTATGGCGAATTTCAAATTGACGTACCAAGAGACCGCAATGGAGAGTTTGAACCGAAGCTGATTCCTAAATATCAGCGGGATATTTCCGGGATTGAAGAAAAAGTGATCTCTTTGTATGCCCGTGGTATGAGTACACGTGACATTCATGACCAACTTCTGGATCTTTATGGAATTGAATTATCAGCTGAAATGGTCAGCAAGATCACAGATAAGATTCTACCTCAGGTCAAGGAGTGGCAGTCCCGTCCTCTGAACCCGGTGTATCCTTTTGTATTCATGGATTGTATTCATTACAAAGTCCGGGAAGATGGCAGGATCTTAAGCCGTGCTGCTTATGTTGTTCTTGGTGTTACAGTGGAAGGGTACAAAGATATCCTCAGCATCACAGTGGGAGCCAATGAAACCAGCAAGTTCTGGCTTGGAATGCTTAACGATCTGAAGAATCGCGGAGTAAAAGATGTCCTTTTCTTCTGTGTAGATGGGCTTCCGGGCTTTAAAGAAGCCATCCAGGCAGTCTATCCGCAGGCAGAAATCCAGAGATGTGTCATCCATATGCTGCGTAATTCTTTCAAGTATGTAAACTATAATGATCTGAAAAAGTTTTCCTCGGATTTCAAAGCGGTATATAATGCTCCGAATGAAACAGCCGCTTTATCAGAACTGGAGAATATTAAGGAGAAATGGGGAAAGAAATATCCCTATGCTATTAGCAACTGGGAAAATAATTGGGAAGATGTAAGTTCCTTTTTCCAGTTTTCAAACGACATCAGGCGCATTATGTACACCACAAATATCATAGAGGGATTGAACCGTCAGTACCGGAAAGTCACGAAAACCAAGAGTGTATTTCCAAGCGATACAGCATTGGAAAAGATGCTGTACCTTGCCAGTGAAAATGTAGTCAAAAAATGGACGCAGAGGTATCGAAACTGGGATCAAGTGTTGAATCAGTTGATTGTCCTATATGGAGAACGGCTTACCAACTATCTGTAGAGAAAAGAAAAGCAGGAATGGATTTGCTCCAAAGCTGACCATTCCCGCTTCCTTTCTATTCCGTCGGCATCTGTATTATTGCCAGAATTTCCCTACTCTATTCCAGAGGTCGGGTGTGGGCAGCGCCCACGAAAAAAGCAATCAATACAATGTCTTATTTGTTATGCAAAAAAATCAAAACGGATGTATAAAATCTTATCAGATGGTTATACTATAAATAGAAAGATAAATTCGACAACAACATAATCATAAATTCGACAGCAAAACCTTACATATCTATTTCTTATCAGAAAGATTCACTTTCCAAAGACACAAGATTTTTTACAGCCTCGAATCAGTCTTTTACGCGTTTCCTCGATACTTTCCCTGTCGAATCCGTAAGATACCTTAGCTATTATAGAAAGTGTTTTTGCATTTTTCGGTTCTTTTCTCAGCTCTGCCAGCAATTCATAGACAAATAAATATCTCGCATCCAGACATGCGATCAGATCAACCGGTGATTGTTTTTCAAGCCATGTATTTCCAAGTTCAGAGGTCACATACATATTCTTACTGATACGATCAACGAATCCTATTTTCTCCAAAAATGAAAGAAACATATTCGACGATGACACTGCAATCTGATAATTAACTTTCGAATACTCCCGAATCTCTTCGATAGAAATTGCCTGATTCATCAATTGCAGATATGCACTGATTGTTATACATGCATCGGCTGTTTTTCCCGGCATGTATCCGATCGCCATTCTTTTTTTCTCTGTTGTTGCAGGCTTTAAGGCACTTGCCCATTCTGACATTGGAAGCTGGGTTTCCAGAAGTGTTTCGTCCGGTTCTTCCTCTGTCTCTGACGGCATGGTAATCTCTATTTGCTGCAGAAATTCCTGTCCTTTTTGTGTCAGACTATCCTCCAGTTTATATTCTTTGAACCGAACCATATCCACATCCCGAAACCATTTGATCCGATTATGAATTTCAGAATTTGTTTTCCAGTTCAGATGATATTCTTCCGCGATTTTCAGGAGTTCCTGTGTGTTTTTTGGTTCTTGCAGATAAAATAGGATTTCTCCCATAAATACAATCGTGGAACAAAAAACAGCCGTAGAAAAGCAACTATCCTGTCGTTCCAAAACCATTTCTCCTAATTCTGTCAGCGTCCACACCTGTTTCTCTTTATTAACCAGCCCAATCGGACGGATCCTTTCACACATTCGACCTAAGGTGGCTGTACTGTTGCTTCCTTCAATATTAAGCATTGTATTTGCTGATTTACCGTCTTTGACCATTTTCAGAATATAATACAGGACTTTATCCTGTCCTATATCTCCACTTGGCAGCTTGGGCATTCCAAAAGCTTTTTGTTTCCATTCTCTGTTTTCCGGATATTCCCTATTTTTCATTTGTTTTACCCCGCTATATCACATACATTGGCAACCTGCGTAATGAACTTACACCTATTTCTCCATAAAAATTTCTTTACACTCCGCCCATCCCGTCATAATACTTCCGCAAATCTTCCCTCATCTGTTTCCGCACTCTTTCCCAGTCTTCCGCCTTCATTTGCCCGAACAGTGCATGGTTCATCGAAATTATGCTCAAAT
>JALFGN010000039.1 GCA_022777285.1 Blautia sp. | reverse complement strand
CAGAAGTTGTTTTTGACGGAACCATCAATCTGTAAATACAAAGAATACTTTGTAAAACAGGCATAAGAGGGATACTTGACACAAATTGTCCAGATTTGTGCAATTTTCCCTCTTTTCTTTTACTGTAAAACATGATATACTGACTAATACCAAATATGGGAAGAAAAAAGGAAAGAAATAATAAGCAACACAAGATATAGTATTGCTATAGAGGTGATGAAAATGGTTTGCATTATTAAGAAAGATGGTACAAGAGAAGAATTCGATGTACAGAAGATCATACGGGCAGTGAATAAGTCGGCAGGGAGAATCCTGTATCAGTTTACAGAAGAAGAAATTGATTTCCTCTGTAAATATGCTACGGATAAGGTAAAGTCCATGGGAAAGGAAGAAATTTCCATACAGGATATGCATAATGTAGTGGAAGGTGCTCTTGAAAAAGTAAATCCTGCTGTAGCAAAAAGTTATCGTGATTACAGAAATTATAAACGCGATTTTATTCATATGATGGATGAAGTGTATACCAAAAGCCAGTCCATCCGTTATATTGGGGATAAAAGCAATGCAAATACAGACAGTGCACTGGTAGCAACGAAAAGAAGTCTGATTTTTAATGAACTGAATAAAGAACTTTACAGGAAGTTTTTTATGAATCGCAACGAACTGCAGGCATGCAAAGACGGCTATATTTACATTCATGATCAGTCCGCACGTCTGGATACCATGAATTGCTGCCTGTTTGATGTGGCCAATGTGCTCAAGGGTGGTTTCGAAATGGGAAATGTCTGGTATAATGAGCCGAAAACACTGGATACGGCTTTTGATGTAATGGGAGATATTATTCTCAGCACAGCAGCACAGCAGTATGGAGGCTTCACTGTTCCGGAAGTAGATAAGATTCTGGCTCCTTATGCAGAGAAAAGTTATCGCAAATATAAAGAAGAATTCAAAAAATATGTGGATCCTGACTGGGAACTGGCAGATGACAGAGCAGAGAAATATGCTATGGATAAGGTGCGCAGAGATTTTGACCAGGGTTGGCAGGGAATCGAGTATAAACTGAATACGGTGGGTTCTTCAAGAGGAGATTATCCATTTGTTACCGTAACCCTGGGACTTGGTATGGAACGATTTGAAAAAATGTGCAGCATTTCTCTGCTGGAGGTACACAAAGAAGGACAGGGAAGAGCCGGACATAAGAAACCGGTGCTTTTTCCTAAAATCGTATTTTTATATGACGAAGAACTTCATGGACAGGGAAAAGAAGGAGAAGATGTGTTTGAAGCAGGAATTGCCTGCTCTGCAAAAACCATGTATCCGGACTGGCTCTCTCTTACAGGAAAAGGCTACATTTCCAGTATGTACAAACGCTATAAGAAAGTAATCAGCCCTATGGGATGCAGAGCGTTTCTGAGTCCATGGTATGAAAGAGGCGGCATGAATCCGGCAGACGAAAATGATGCTCCTGTTTTTGTAGGACGTTTCAATATCGGAGCAGTAAGCCTGCATCTGCCAATGATTCTTGCAAAGGCCAGAGCAGAGAACAGAGACTTTTACGAAGTTCTTGATTTTTATCTGGAAATGATTCGTCAGCTTCACATCCGGACTTATGATTATCTTGGTGAGATGAAAGCATCCACCAATCCGCTGGCATATTGTGAGGGCGGATTTTATGGAGGCCGTCTGAAACCGTCCGATAAAATAAAACCATTGCTGAAACCGATGACAGCATCTTTTGGCATTACCGCATTGAACGAGCTGCAGGAACTATACAATGGAAAATCAATCCGGGAAGACGGTAAATTTGCTCTGGAAGTGCTTCAGTATATCAATCAGAAAGTAAACCAGTACAAGCAGGAAGATGGAAACCTGTATGCGATTTACGGCACACCGGCAGAAAGTCTTTGTGGGCTTCAGGTGGAACAATTCCGTAAAATGTACGGAATCGTAGAAGGTGTTTCTGACCGTCCTTATGTAAGTAATAGTTTTCATTGTCATGTAACAGAAGATATTACACCGATTGAGAAACAGGACTGTGAAGGCAGATTCTGGGAATTGTGCAACGGGGGCAAAATTCAGTATGTACGTTATCCGATCGGGTATAATGTAGAAGCAATCCGTGCATTGGTCAGAAGAGCCATGCAGTTGGGGTATTATGAAGGCGTGAATCTGTCTTTAGCATATTGTGATGACTGCGGACATGAGGAATTGGAAATGGATGCGTGTCCGGTCTGTGGTTCCAGAAATCTTACCAAAATAGACCGCATGAACGGATATCTTTCTTATAGCCGTGTACATGGAGATACGCGATTAAATTCGGCAAAGATGGCAGAAATTGCAGAAAGAAAATCAATGTAAAGGACGAACAGTGTCAGTTTTTTAAAACTGGCACTGTTTTTTTGGAGTCTTCTATTGACAAAAATTATCAGTTAGTATAATCTTACTTCAGATAGATAGAAATACTTGGAGGTGCTTTTATGACGCTGAAAGAGCTGAAGAAAGGAAAAACAGCATCGATTTTATCTGTAGGAGGAGAAGGGGCACTCAGACAACACTTTCTGGATATGGGATTGATTCCCGGCGCAGAAGTAACCATGGTAAAGCTGGCACCAATGGGTGACCCGATGGAATTGAGAATTCATGGATATGAACTGACACTTCGACTTGCAGATGCAGAAAAGATAGAAATTCGACCGATTGAGACATTTGATCAGAAGGCAGAAAAAACAAAGGAAACAGAGAGAAAAACCGTACAGACACCACATCCTGGTCTGGGTGAAGGAGGAAAATACCATAGGAAAGAAGATGAACATCCGCTTCCGGAAACAGAAAAACTGACCTTTGCTCTTGCAGGAAATCAGAACTGTGGAAAGACGACGTTCTTTAACCGGATTACCGGTTCCAATCAGCATGTGGGAAATTTCCCCGGAGTTACGGTAGACAGGAAAGACGGAGTTATAAAAGGACATAATAATACGCTTGTTACAGACCTTCCGGGGATTTATTCCATGTCTCCTTATAGCAGTGAAGAGATTGTAACCAGAAAATTTATTCTGGAAGAAAAGCCGAAAGGAATCATTAATATTCTGGATGCATCTAATATTGAGAGAAATATGTATCTGACGCTGCAGCTTTTGGAACTGAATGTTCCGATGGTAGTTGCGCTGAATATGATGGATGAAGTAAAAGAAAATGGAGGAGCTGTTTTGATCAATGAAATGGAATCCCTGTTGGGCGTTCCTGTGATCCCTATTTCAGCAGCCAGAAATGAGGGAATCGAAGAAGTGATCAATCACGCACTGCATGTGGCAAAATATCAGGAAAAACCGGGAAGACTGGATTTTTGTTGTGCAGATGATGAAGGAAGTGCAGTCCACAGATGTATCCATGCAATCATGCATTTGATTGAAGATCATGCCCAAAAAGCAGAAATTCCCGTACGTTTTGCAGCATCAAAGCTGGCAGAGGGAGATGCTTTGATTCTGGAAGAGTTGAAGCTGGACCAGAATGAGAAAGACATGCTGGAACACATTCTTTTGCAGATGGAAAAAGAAAGAGGTCTGGATCGTACAGCAGCCATTGCGGATATGCGCTTTCGTTTCATTCAGAAGGTCTGCGAAGAAACCGTAGTAAAACCGAAAGAAAGTAAAGAGCATGCCAGAAGCAGAAAGATTGACAGAATTCTTACCGGCAAATATACAGCACTTCCGGCATTTATCGGGATTATGGGACTTGTTTTCTGGCTGACTTTTCATGTGATTGGAGCGGCGCTTTCGGATCTTCTTGCATTTGGTATTGACTGGATCACAGCACTGACGGATCAGGCACTTACCGGTGCCCATGTAAATGTGGTTCTTCATTCTCTGATCATTGATGGTATTTTCAGCGGAGTAGGGAGCGTGCTTAGTTTTCTCCCTGTGATTGTGACTTTGTTTTTCTTCCTTTCTATGCTGGAAGACAGTGGCTATATGGCCCGGGTGGCTTTTGTCATGGATAAATTGCTTCGTAAAATCGGGCTTTCCGGAAGAAGCATTGTTCCCATGTTGGTTGGATTTGGTTGTACAGTTCCAGGAGTCATGGCAAGCCGTACGCTTTCTTCGGAACGAGACAGGAAAATGACGATTTTGCTCACTCCGTTTATGAGCTGTTCTGCAAAACTCCCCATTTATGGATTTTTTACAGCGGCATTCTTTCCTCAGTATGGAGGACTGATCATGATTGGTCTGTACCTGATAGGAATCTTTACAGGAATTCTGGCAGCATTGATTCTCGGCGGCACTATGTTTAAGGGAGAGCCGGTTCCTTTTGTTATGGAATTACCGAATTATCGTATGCCGGGAGCAAAAAATGTGGCGCAGTTATTATGGGAAAAAGCAAAAGACTTTCTTCAGCGGGCATTTACAGTTATTTTTATTGCCACGATTGTAATTTGGTTTTTACAGACATTTGATCTGCACTTCAATCTGGTGACAGATTCTCAGAATAGTATTCTGGCATCCGTGGCAGGTTTGATCGCTCCTGTATTTGCACCGCTGGGATTTGGTGACTGGAGGATTTCGACTGCATTGATCACAGGGTTTATGGCCAAGGAAAGTGTGGTTTCTACTTTATCGGTATTGATTCCTTCCGGAATGGGTATCACTGGTATTTTGAACCCTCTCAGTGCTGCTTCTTTACTGGTGTTCTGCCTTTTGTATACCCCCTGTGTGGCAGCTGTTGCAGCAATCAAACGGGAGCTTGGAGGCAGATGGGCAGCCGCAGTCGTAATCGGTCAATGTGCAGTTGCCTGGCTGGCAGCGTTTGTTATACATATGGCAGGAATGTTACTCTGAGAGATTAGAAAAAAATCCCAGTAAAATTTATAATTTTTTGGTTGTATTTATACTTTCCTTTTGGAATAAAATGTGCTAACATTGAGACGATTTTTGGTTTCAATTAATATTTAACTCAAGAGGGAGATGGAGAAAAAATGAATTCTTATGAGTACTTACTGGATCTTGCATTAATTCTTCTCAGTACAAAGGTTTTGGGTCTGCTTACCAGAAGGGTATGTATGCCGCAGGTGGTAGGCGCGCTGCTTGCAGGACTGATTCTTGGACCTGCCTGTCTTGGTGTTTTAAAAGGCACGGAGTTTATTCATCAGGTGTCTGAAATTGGTGTTATTGTTCTGATGTTTTGTGCTGGTCTGGAAACAGATATTCAGGAACTGAAGAGAACGGGAAAGGCTTCTTTTATTATTGCATTTCTGGGTGTTCTCGTTCCTTTGGCAGGAGGATTTGGGATTGCATGGATTTTTAATCGTCCAGGTATGATTGAATCTACCGCAACTGCCAGTATTATGCTTCAGAATATCTTTATTGGTGTAATACTTACAGCAACCAGTGTAAGTATTACCGTAGAAACTCTCAAGGAGATGGGAAAACTCAATACAAAAGCGGGAAATGCCATTCTTGGAGCTGCAATTATAGACGATATTCTGGGTATTATTGCATTGACAATTATTACAAGTCTGGCAGATTCATCTGTGAATGTATGGATGGTATTTGCAAAGATTCTTGGATTTTTCGTATTTGTAGGAGTAGGCGGTTATCTGATTCACACGCTGTTCCAGAAATGGGTAAAAGGATATGAGAGAGACCTTCGGCGTTTTGTTATTATTGCATTTGTTATCTGCCTGATTTTCTCTTACTGTGCAGAAAAATTCTTTGGTGTTGCAGATATTACCGGTGCGTTTTTTGCAGGACTGATTATTACGAATACAACGCATACGAATTATATTGAACGTCGTTTCGGTATTTTGTCTTATATTTTGCTTTCTCCTGTATTCTTTGCTAGCATTGGTATTCAGGTAGAACTGCCAAAGATGGATGCGATGATTCTTCTGTTTGCGGTACTTTTGGTCATTGTAGCAGTTCTTACAAAAGTCGTGGGCTGTGGATTGGGAGCGAAACTCTGTCACTATTCCAATCAGGATGCTCTGCGCATCGGGATGGGTATGGTCTCCAGAGGAGAGGTTGCATTGATCGTAGCTTCCAAGGGAAATGCAGTAGGCTTGATGTCGCCGTCTCTTCTTGGTCCGGTGGTAGTGGTAGTCGTAATTACAACGATTATTTCACCGGTTCTTCTGAAGATGACATTCCATTCGAAAAAAACATCAGAAGAATATATGGAAAATGGGCATGCAAGAGCAGTGGAACGGGATTATGAAAATGCACATTCCATGAAAGACACGGCTCGTTATGTAGGCGATAAGAAATAAGAAAAAGGATGGAGGGACAATCTTGTGTTGGTACAGATTGTCCCTTTTGTGAATCGGGTTTTGGAAAGGAGAGTTTTATGAAGGTTCTGTTGCTGGCAGTGAATGCCAAATATATTCATTCCAACCTTGCAGTCTATAGTCTGAAGGCGTATGCAGGGAAGGAAGGATATCAGACAGAAATATTGGAATGTACCATTAATCAGTCAAAGGATCAGATTTTAAAGGGAATCTATGAAAGAAAACCGGATCTGCTTTGCGTTTCCTGCTATATCTGGAATATTTCTTATATAGAAGAAATCCTTAGTGATGCAAAAAAGGTATTGCCGGACGTACCAATCTGGGTCGGAGGACCGGAGGTTTCTTATGATGCAGAAGCTTTTCTGGAGCGTCATAAAGAAGTAAAAGGTGTTATGTGTGGAGAAGGAGAAAAGACACTGACGGAGCTTTTGGAATGGTATGAAACCGGTCAGGGAAAACTGGAGGAAATTCCAGGAATCGTATGCAGGATAGAGGGGAATATCGTTGCAGCGCCTCCAAGAGCAATTATGGATATGGATCAGCTGATCTTTCCTTATGAGAATTTCTCTGATTTTTCTCATAAAATTATATACTATGAAAGCAGCAGGGGATGTCCTTTTTCCTGTAGTTATTGTCTTTCTTCAATTGACAAGAAACTGCGGTTCAGGAGTCTGTCTCTGGTAGAAAAAGAACTGGAAATTTTCCTGAAAAACTGCGTGCCTCAGGTAAAGTTTGTAGACAGAACCTTCAACTGTAAAAAAGACCATGCTATGGCAATCTGGCAATACATCAAAGATCATGATAATGGAGTAACAAACTTCCACTTTGAGGTGGCAGCAGATCTGTTGACAGAAGAGGAAATTCAGTTGATTCATACCATGCGGCCGGGATTGATCCAGTTGGAAATCGGTGTACAGTCTACCAATACAAAAACACTGGAAGCGATTCACAGAAAAACCAGTTTTGAAGAAATTACAAAAAAAGTACAGGCAGTACAGTCCGGAAAAAATGTGCATCAGCATTTGGATCTGATTGCCGGTCTTCCCTATGAAGATTATGAAAGTTTCCGCAAATCTTTTAATGATGTGTATCGCCTTCGGCCGGAACAGCTGCAGCTTGGGTTTCTCAAGGTCTTAAAGGGATCCTACATGGCGGAGGCAGTCGGTGAATATCAGTGCAGATATAAATCCGCTCCGCCTTATGAAGTACTTCACACCAGATGGCTGGACTACGGAGAGATTCTCAGACTGAAAGGTGTGGAAGAGATGGTGGAGGTCTATTATAACAGCGGACAGTTCTCGAGGATTATAGAAGTAATGGAAACACTTTTTACAGATGCATTTTCCATGTATGAGGCTTTGGCAGATTTTTATGAAAAAAACGGATATATGGATATTTCCCATACGCGTATCCGAAGATATGAGATCCTTCAGGAATTTCTTCAGGAAAAAGAGGGAAATCAAGAATATTTCCGGCAGCTCATGCTGTTTGATCTGTATGCAAGGGAAAATATGAAAACAAGACCGGACTGGGCTTGTGATCTGTCTCCCTATAAAAAACAGATTCAGGAATTCTATAAAAGAGAAGAAGAACATCCGGTATTGCTTACCGGTTATGAGGGATATCAGGCAAGACAGACCATAAAGATGACACATCTGGAGGTTTTTTCCTATGACGTGATGAACCGTCAGGAAAAGAGCGGTCTGTATCCGGTACTGTTTGATTACAGCAGCAGAAGTCCTTTGACGAATGATGCAAAAGCTGTGCGCGTGAATTTGCAGGAAATGGATACTTGCAGGAAAGAAAAAAATAGCATAGAATAATGAGGTAAAAATCAATGAATATGAATGATAAAAAAACAAAGCGGATTATTGCAGGAGTGATTGCAGTTATTATGGCATTGGCTATGGTAGTACCCTCCATTCTGTATTATCTGATCTGATTTATAGTTTTCGAAAAAGGATGGTATCAAGCATTATGAAGATAGGAAAATTACCGGAACCGATTCTGATTCGTTCCGTATTAAAAGAAGTACAGCATAGAAGAAAAGAAGTCCTGGTAGGACCGGCAGTCGGACAGGACTGTGCGGTTTTGGAAGCTGGGGAAGGAGAAGTACTGGTCTTTTCCACAGACCCCATTACCGGGACTGTGAAAGATATCGGAAGTCACAGCATTCATATTACAGCCAACGATCTGGCAGCTTCCGGAGCCGAACCGGTGGGTGTTATGCTGACGATGCTGCTGACTCCGGAAACCAGGGAAGAAGAGCTGAAAGAAATGATGCGTGGTGTGGAAAAAGCGTGTCAGGAACTGAATATGGAAGTAATGGGTGGTCATACAGAAATTACGGATGTGGTAAAACAGCCCCTTATTTCGGTTACCGGTGTTGGAAAGATTAAAAAAGAAGCGGTACTGACTACTTCATCTGTGAAACCGGGACAGGATATTGTAATTACAAAATGGATCGGACTGGAAGGAACTTCCATTGCAGCAAAAGAAAAGGAAGAAAAACTTCTGGAACGCTTCGCGCCTTCTTTTGTTGAGACAGCTAAAAGATTTGATCAGTATCTGTCTGTCGTGCCGGATGCAAAAATAGCCAGAGAATGGGGTATTTCTGCTATGCACGATATTACAGAAGGGGGTGTTTTTGGTGCACTCTGGGAGATGGCAAGCGGTTCCGGTGTTGGACTTGATATTGATTTGAAGAAAATTCCCATTCGTCAGGAAACAATAGAAATCTGTGAAGTTCTGGGGTTGAATCCGTATATTCTCATGTCAAGTGGCTCTATGATGATTGCAGCAGAAGATGGATTCGGACTGGTAAGAAAGCTAAATCAGGCGGGTATCCCTGCTTCTGTAGTGGGCAAGACAACGGAGGGAAATGACCGTATTCTGAGAAACGGGGAGGATACCCGTTACCTGGATAAACCGCAGAGTGATGAATTATATAAAATTTATCAGATGTAAAGATAAGAAAAAAGCAGGAAAGAAGAGAGAACATGGCAAAATTGAATATTGTGCTTTTTGAGCCGGAAATACCGGCTAATACAGGAAATATCGGAAGAACCTGTGTGGCAACAGGAACCAGACTTCATCTCATTGAGCCATTGGGATTTCAGCTGACTGAAAAAGCACTCCGACGTGCAGGACTGGATTACTGGAAAGATCTGGATGTGACAACGTATATCAATTATCAGGATTTTCTGGATAAAAATCCGGGAGCAAAAATTTATATGGCTACTACAAAAGGGCCGCAGACCTATGTGGACGTACATTATGAAGAAGATTGTTACATTATGTTTGGGAAGGAAAGCGGAGGAATTCCGGAAGAAATTCTTCTGGAAAATCAGGAGACAGCGATTCGAATTCCTATGATCGGAGATATTCGTTCTCTGAATCTGAGCAATTCTGTGGCAATTGTTCTTTATGAAGCCCTTCGGCAGAATCATTTTGATCATATGCGGCTGGAAGGGCATCTGACAAAATACGACTGGAAATAAAGGACAGCCGTCTGATTCAGGTTTTATTTCTGAATCGGATGGCTGTTTCTATTTGCTATGCTATTTGTTGGAATTATTGTCGTTTGCTTTGGCAAGAGTAAAAATAAATTCTGTTCCTACCCCTTCTGTGCTGATGACATTAATGTTCTGGTTGTGAGACCGGATGATTTCTTTTACAATCGACAGACCAAGACCGGTTCCCTTCCGGTCTTTTCCTCTGGAAGAATCGATTTTATAAAATCTGTCCCAGATTTTATTCAGGCTGGATTTCGGAATGCCGCAGCCGCTGTCTTTTACAGAAACAAAGATGGTTTCGTGTTTCAGGGAGGTCTCTATCTTAATTACGGATTCAGATGGGCTGAATTTTATGGCATTGTCGATCAGGTTGTAGAGAACCTGCTGAATTTTTCCCATATCTGCATTCGCATAGAGATTCTGCCCGGTGAGGAGCAGTTCTATGGAAATCCGTTTTTCTCTGCAAGTTCCCTCAAAAGAAGCAGCCGTCGTTTTAATCACATGATTAATATCAAAATTCGTGTAATCCAACAGCCGTCCTTTTTCGTCCATATCGTTCAGGGTAAGAAGACTCTGCGTCAGTTTATAAAGCCGGTCAGTCTCATATACAACGATGTTCAGATATTTATCCTGCATCTCTACCGGAATGGTTCCGTCAAGAATCGCTTCGGTATATCCTTTGATAGAAGTCAGAGGAGAGCGGAAATCGTGGGATACATTGGCGACAAACTTTCTCTGATATTCGCCCATTTTGTCCAGTTCATCGGACATGTAGTTCAGAGTAAGGGCCAGATATCCCATTTCATCCTGTGAATTCACGGGAATATTATATTTCAGATCTCCGGAGGCAAAGGCATCTGCACCTGCTATGATTTTTTTCAGAGGCCGGTATATCATGAAAGAAAAACCTACCAGTATGAGCAGCATAATAAGAAACACTATGGTAATCAGAATGTAGATAATATTCATGATATGGCTTTGTTGTTCCAAAAGGACAGACATGGGAAGATGCATGGCTACATATCCCTGAATTTTCATCTGCCAGGACACCGGAACCATGACGCTTAGCTGCTCTTCCTTAAAGCAACCATAAAAAGAACCAACCTGATAATAGGAACCGCTGTTATGTCCCGGATTGAAATTTTCAATGGTTTTTGTGGAAGCGGTATTCATGTCCTGGCTGCTGCTGAGAAGAATTGCTCCCTGAGGGCTTATGAGCCATATTTCTATATCTTGATATTGGGATACGGTCTTCAGACTGGAAAAAACACTGTTGGCAGAAGTTTCGTTCTGGTAATACAGGGAAGCCCGGTTCTGAGCAATGTCAGAGGCTTCCCGGTAAAGATTGGTGCTGTAGACCGACTCCAAATGTCTCTTCACCAGTATCGGTCCAAGAAGAGAGACCGTGAAAAATCCTATAAAACCAAGGAACAGACAGAAGATGACAAACTTTATATAAAGCGATTTTTTCATCGGTTTCTGACCTCAAATTTATAACCGATTCCCCATACCGTACTGATGGACCAGGATGGATGATCTTTGATTTTTTCCCGGAGACGCTTAATATGCACATCAACGGTACGGGTATCACCGATGTATTCATATCCCCATATGTGATCCAGAAGCTGTTCTCTTGTAAATACCTGATTTGGAGAAGAGGCAAGAAAATACAAAAGTTCCAGTTCTTTTGGAGGCATATCAATCTGATTTCCATAATACATTACAGAATAGTTGGCCAGATTGATAGCCAGATCCGGGTATTCTACATATTTTCCCGCAGGCTGACAGGCAGGGGCGACGGTTGGCTGATAACGTCGGAGTACGGCTTTTACTCTTGCCACCAGTTCTTTGGAGTCAAAGGGTTTGATGATATAGTCATCGGCACCAAGCTCCAAGCCAAGTACTTTATCAAAGATTTCTCCTTTGGCAGAAAGCATAATGATCGGAACATTGGACTTCTGCCGGATTTCTCTGCAGACCTGATAGCCGTCTATGCCAGGAAGCATGAGATCAAGCAAAATCAGATTCGGAGCAAAGGAAGAAAAGGCTTGTAAGGCCTCTTCTCCGTCATTTACGATCATCGTGTTGAAACATTCTTTCGTGAGATACAGGGAAATCAGCTCTGCAATATTATTGTCATCATCAACGATCAGGATTCTCTGTTTGGAAGCCATGTTTTTGTTTTCCCCCTTTATTTCTTAAATTCCACAATCGTGACTCCGGCGTCTCCTTCACCGAATTCTGCAAGGTGGAAATCTTTTACATATTTTAAGCGTTTCAGATAGTTATGAACGCCTTTTCTGAGTGCGCCGGTTCCTTTTCCATGAACGATTCGTACATGATTCAAATGAGCCAGATAAGCATCATCCAGATATTTGTCCAGTTCTGCAATGGCTTCGTCAACGGTTTTGCCCAGAAGATTAATTTCTGTCCGGACCGTAGCGGATTTATTCATTTTGATCTTTCCGGTTCCGGTGCGGCTAAGGGCAGGGCCGGTAATGACCGGTTCATCCAGAAGCTGCAGATCGGAAATAGGAACCTTGGATCGCAGAATACCCATCTGTACAAAAAGCATACCTTTGGCATCTGGTTTGGAACTGACGGTTCCTTTTACGTTCATACTTAATACTTTCACAGAATCGCCCAGAGACAAATCCTGAGGGCGAAGGGAAGATTGCTTCTTTGCCGGAGTTTTTAATGCAACTTTCTTTCCGGCATCGTCCATTTTCTTTCGCAGATCGGAACGACGTTTTTCCAGTTCTTTGGCAGACATACTTTCTTTGCCGGCTTTATTGAAGATCTTCATGGTCTGATCTGCGTATTCCTTGGCTTCGCGGAGAATGCGGTGTGCCTCTTCATTTGCCTCTGTGATCATTCGCTCTTTTCGCTGATCCAGTTTATCCTGTTTTGCCTCAAGCTGGGCTTTCAGGGCTTTTACTTCTTCTTTATAAGCAGCCAGTTCTTCGCGTTCTGATTCGATTGTCTGACGGCTTGCTTCCAGATTACTCAATACATCTTCGAAGGTTTCGTCTTCCTGGCTGATCTGTTCTTTGGCACGCTCGATAATATATGGAGGAAGTCCAAGTTTTCCGGAAATTGCAAAGGCATTACTTTTTCCGGGAACACCGATCAACAGGCGATAGGTAGGACGAAGCGTCTCTACATCAAATTCACAGGAAGCATTTTCGACTCCTTTGGTAGAGAGGGCATAGACTTTCAGTTCACTATAGTGGGTTGTAGCCATTACCCGTACTCCACGTTCATGAAGGGAAGATAAAATGGCAATGGCAAGAGCGGCACCCTCTGTAGGATCCGTACCGGCTCCCAGTTCGTCAAAAAGAACAAGAGAATCCCGGTCAGCCTTTTCAATAAAATGCACTACATTGGTCATATGGGAAGAGAAGGTACTGAGGCTTTGCTCAATGCTCTGTTCATCACCGATATCTGCATAGACTTCCCGGAATACACTGAGTCTGGAATTATCAAAAGCCGGGATATGAAGTCCGGATTGTCCCATCAGTGTCAGAAGACCAACTGTCTTAAGAGATACTGTTTTTCCACCTGTGTTTGGGCCAGTTACAACAAGAAGATCAAACGATTCCCCAAGTCGGATATCAATGGGAACGACCTGATGCTTTTCAATCAGTGGATGGCGCGCCTTTTTCATATCAATGATTCCATCACGGTTGAAACGGGGTTCTGTGGCATTCTGAGATTTGGCCAGAAGCGCTCGTGCAAAAATGAAATCCAGTTCCGATAAGACTTTTATATTGTCATAGAGTGCTTCCAAATTTTCTGCTGCCAGCTCACTTAAAGTAGAAAGCACGATCTCGATTTCTTTCTGTTCCTGAATCTCCAGTTCGCGCAGTTCATTATTTAACTTTACGACTGCCATAGGTTCCACGAAAATAGTAGAACCGGTAGAGGACTGATCATGGATCATGCCTGGAACCTGACTTTTGTATTCGGATTTTACGGGTATGCAATAGCGGCCGTTTCGCATGGTAATAACAGCATCCTGAAGATAGTTTCTGGAGCCGCCGTTTACAAAGGAACTGAGCTGTGCGTGTACTTTGTCATTGGTGGTTTTCATGGAACGTCTAACTTGTCTGAGCCCCGGACTTGCATCATCGGCAATCTCTTCCTCTGAAAGAATACAGCGGCGTATTTCCGCTGCTACAGGAGTAAGTGGCTGAATAATTTCAAACATATGGTCAAGGGAATCTATTCGCTCATTCTCTTTTTCATGTCTGGAGTAGGTTTTGGCTTTATTGGCTGTTTCCAGAAGAGAACCAAGCGCCAGAAGTTCTCCGGTTCCAAGCGTACTTCCTATTTCCAGACGTTTTAAAGAACCACGGATATCTTTTACTCCGGAAAAGGACAGACTGCCCTTCTGATAAATACGTGACAGGGCATCTGCAGTTTCCTGCTGCATAATCTCGATTGCAGTAATATCGTCCAGTGGCTTTAATGCACGGCATTTGGCCTTTCCGATAGAACAGGAGGCAAATGTTTCCAGAAGGTCTATGATTTTATAGTATTCAAGAGTTTTTAAAGCTTTGTCATTCATAATCTATCACCTTTATTTTTTAAAGTAGCCATTTGGCGTATAACCATTTTAACCTATTCTGAAGAAAATGAAAAGCATTAAAAATACTTTGTCTTTTCTTCATAGATTGTTCATGTATAAGGATATGAGATTATCTATATTTATAACAGGCTATTATGCCTGTAAAATAAGGAATGATTGTTATAGCTGTTTATCATGTTTTGCAGTGAAGTTGTGTAAAAGTTGTGTACAGAAAAATGCACCAGGTATTAGAATGATGTG
>JALFGN010000033.1 GCA_022777285.1 Blautia sp. | reverse complement strand
TGCCTTTACCTTTCCAAAACTCTTATTCAAATGATGAATCTCGATGATATTCTCCTGCTTACTCACAATCTTTTCTCCTTTTCTTTGTCCTGTCCCGAAGATACCACATTTCAAAAAAGAAAGACCGGAACCACACGGATTCCGGCCAGTTTTACACTGAATTAACCGCTATTTGATTGATAGGAATCATTCTTCCTCTTTTCACCTCTTGTCCTAAATGATCATCCGAACCCTGAATCTCGTTCCTTCTGTGAGATAACAGATTTCGCTGTCTGTTTTATTCACAAAGGCTACTACACTTCTGGTTCCGATTCCATGATCCTCTTCCCTGGAAAATGGATAACCATCCTCGTCAAGTACTACCTTTCTATCACAGGAATTCTCAATTTCCAGCAGTAACTGATTTTTATATTTTGCTGTCAGCTTCACGTATCGTTCTGTTTCCGGAAGTTTGCGGCAGGCTTTGATTGCATTTTCCAGGAGATTACTGATGACAATCGCAAGTTCCAATTCATTAACAGAGAGCCCACTGGGAATATTTGCTGAAACCGTCATTGGAATCTGTTCCATTTTGGCACAAGCCATATAATGGCTAATGGCTGCATTTACTGTGGTGTTTTCACAGTATTTCATCACCGGCTGCGGTTCCATTGCAAGACGTTCCGCCAGATACTTCCTCGCTTCCTCTACATTTCCTTCTTCGAGCAAATGGTACAGTAATGCTTCAAAATGCCTTCTGTCATGTCGCATTACCCGATCCTTTTGCATGGAGCTTTCTGTTAACTGAAGCCGTTCTTTCATATTTTTTGCAGCAATTTCCATGAGGTATGCATCCGATTCCAATTTGGTCTTTTCCTGTACCAGTTCCATCTCATGCTTCATTAAACCTGTATACTTTTCAAGAATTACAAAAGCCGCAATATTGACAATGACCAGCATGACTGCCATACGAAGAAACTGTCCAGAATTAAAATGATCATACTTCCCCATTGCTAACAAAAACATATCCACAACAATCAAAACTACGGAAACCAGAGGCATTGCCATAAGCAGAAAAATCATATAATCCGATTTTTTATCTTTTTCCTTACTTCCGAATCTGCAGATGATAATTACCAGAATCATTTCCATAAAATTCATAAGCAGTGCTGTCTGCGGTGTGATCAGCTCATACTGGGTACGGAATCCCATTTCATTGTTCAGATATCCGCCACTGATTCCAAGAACAACCTCCATCACCATGGTTCCCACCATATAGAACCAGAAATTGGTCAAGTCCCTGAACCTCTTCACTTGATAGATCAGAAAAAGCGGAATCATATATGCTGCAAGCATTGACAAAAAATTTAGTGGAGGGATTTCCTGCAGATTTGCCGCAAAAATCATGCACCAGTCAAGAAGATAGATGACCGGCACCAGCCATAGATTATCTTTTATCCAGTTCTTTTTTTCAAAGAAGGTTCTCTGCATATATCCAAAAAGATAGATTGTCAGAAAATCTCCAACGCCCAACAACAGTTCTGTTGCTGATATATGTATCGGCATGTTTTCTCTCCTTATGCATTTTTAATGAAATCTATAATTCATATATTTTTCAGCCACCTGTGCATACCGGCTTTTTGCCACCGGAAGAATCTCCCGGTTTCTCACCATAAGATCTGTTTTTGTAAGTTTATCAATTGACTGAATGTTAACTGCTACAGACTCATGGCATAATACAATATTGTCTTCCTCATGATTTTGTATCAAGTACTCTGCAAACCCGATACGAAGTGTGCTGGTAGAGATCGTTTCTCCGGATAACAGATGATAACAGACCACATGATTTCGATAATCCAGATACATAATGTCTCCCATATACAGCGTACGATATCCACCTTTCACTTTAATCGTAACTGCATTTTCTTCCTCCAGATGGATTCGCTTCATGGCTAAATCTAATGTTTCAAACAGCTTTTCCTTTTTTACAGGTTTTAATATATAATTGACAGGATTCACATCAAAAGATTCCAGCGCAAAGGACTCTTCGGATGTGGCAAAAATAATCTGTGTATCCGGCTGGTTCCATCTTAGTTCCCTCGCCGCCTGTATCCCGTTTACCATAGGCATCACAATGTCAAGAAGATAAATATGAGGCCTGTATTTCTCGCACGCACAGAGCAGATCATCCGGATGATCAAACACCTTGATTTCAGCCTGCAGCATCTTTTCCTGGCAAAACTGCTGTACATACTGGTGCATTCTGTCTCTGTCTTCTTTTCTGTCATCACAGATTGCAATCTTTAGCAAGCAGATTCCTCCTCTCCATACGTCTTCACAAAGTGCTCAAAATGCTTTCTGATTTTTTCCAAAACCTCTGCTTCTCTCTCCGGTTGTCTGTCGTATATATGAATCAGAAGAGTAACCGGTGATACAAATTCAAGCGCAAGGTATTCTGGGTCATCCTGCTTCAATATTCCTTTTTTCATCATGTCTGCAAAAATAATAGCATACAACTCCTGCAGATTTTCCAGATGATAACGAGTTGTCATCTCCGCCATTCGTTCACTCCGAAACTGCTCCATTGCCAGGATTCTTCGTGTTTTGCGAATGACATCGTCGTGCATTGTAAACTGTATTCTCCCCATGGCATTCTCAATCAAATCATCCATACTTTCCGGAAATCCCACTTCCGTATTCTTTAATCCAAATCCTTTCGTATAATGGGATTCAACCATATCTATCAGAGAAGAAAAAATATCCTCTTTTCCTTTGTAGTGTCTATAAAGAGACGGCCCTTTTAATCCGGCATTCTCTGCAATCAAGTCTACCCCTACACCGTCATATCCTTTTTCCGAAAAAAGATCCAGTGCTGAATATAAAATTCTTTCCTTTGTTGGCATATCTTTCATACTCGATCCTCCATGCGAACGGTCGTTTTCTTTATTATAGCTAACGACCGTTCTCATTGTCAATATAAACTTTTCTACTTCCTATAGTTCAACCCCTTTCTCTTTGCTATCTTTTCCCTACTGTTTGGCAATGATCTCCTTATTGATTTTCAACCGCTCATGAATAGATTTCTTTTCCTTTTTCTCCATTGTTTTTTTGCCCTCTACAAAGGAGCCCTGTTTTAGAGCGTGTTTGAAAAATAAAAATTGCACAAAATATATGTTTTACCTGCCTTTCTCATGTTAAAATAAAGAAAAAGGTTAAAAAACATATGTTTTGTGCATATTTTATTTTTCAAACACGCTCTAGTGCTCTTTCTTCCAGACTACAGAAATCCTGCAAATACGGCAGAACATGCTCCTGCATATCCGTAAGATCCGCCATATATGCCTGAAAGGATTCTTCTCCCTTACCCTTTTGGTAATTCAGCCAGCTTTCATCATGCAGCTTCATTTCATTCTGGTTCTTCAACTGGCTCACAATACCGCCGTTTCCATCTCCGATATTAATTTTTCCTTTTAATTCCTGCATCTGATTACGATCCGGATAGTAAATCGTAAAGTACATCGGAACTGTTTTCTCCTGCATTCCAGTCTTTGGATCTGCTTGGGAAGCCAGTTCTGCATCCATTTTGGCTGTAGTTTCATCCAGGCTTCCCAGCTTCTGATAACCGGAAATCTCCATTTCCTTATCCTCGCAGAAATTGATGCGAACAACCGGTACTGCTGTTTCTGGTATTTCCGGCTGATAGGCTTTCAGTTTCTCCAGAAGTTCTTCTGCCCGTGAAGACTCTTCACATTCCTCATCTGCAATATCTTTCAAAAACGGAATGTACTTATGGGCATAGCCGCATCTTAATTCCAATGTGACAGTTTCCACCATATCTTCCTCCGGGCTAAAGTTGTCATGATAATCATAAGAGTCAAAGTCTTCCGCTAATTGATCCATTGCTGCAGCCAGTTCATCCGCAGTCATTTTCTCCGGATAATAATGGACATTCAATTCCTTCGGGGGATAATATCGAAAATTCGGAAACGCCTCTACAATTTTTTCCAGTGCCTCATGTACCATTGGAAGTGCTGCCAGAAATGCCACATCATCCAGATTGTCTCCCCGGATCGATTTCCGGCTGACCAGTGATACCTCCGCCTCATCATAAAAAGTATCATTCGGGTCACGGTAAGTAATGCCCATGCCATTGCCATAGTAGCTTAACGTTGGGTCATCTATAATTTCCCGGTATTTTGCAAGTATCTCATCCAGATTGGTACTCTTATATAATTTTCCAAGGCTATGGTATTCATCACATTCTGCAGCATAGACAAGTACAATCAGCCTGCCGTTTGTGCTGGAATATTCACAGGTAGATAAAGAAAGCAGCTCATCATCCTCCCTGACGGTAACACCCGTCGGATAAAGCTGATAAGCTGCCATCTTTCATTTGGTGACCATAAATAATCAAATGTTCCTGCCCGGCTTCAACATCATTCCGGCAGTCCAACATCAGTGTTCCACAGATAGCATAGTTTTTTTGAAAATCATGGTGAAGATAAAATTCATTATCTTCTCCCTGCACGACCGGATAACTGATATCGGTTTCATCAATCTTCAGCCACCCGATGCAGTCTGAATTTTCATCCAGCAATGCCTGATAATCAAAGTCATCTATTTCTGTCATTGGATTATCCGCATTGGATTCTATATCATCATCCTCTGTGTTGATTCAGCTCTAAAAGCTGAAAGTGAACAAAATCGCTGCGCGATGGCCTGCCAAGGCTATGGCGCAGTTTTCTACTTTTTTCTAAAAAAGGCAGTGACAGGCGTGCCAATATCTGACTATCTTTTCTTATAAACAATCAATTCCGGATTCTCGCCGTTTTCTTCATAGGTACTGACCAAAATAAATTCCATGTTTGCAGCAATCCCAAAACATCTGTCTCCACCAAATTCGCATTCTAATTGATTCCCTAAATAGGTTGCCCCATCATCTAAGAACTTCACACTTTTCCCATTAGGAAGTCTATATTCAAGATTGATATATCCACCCACAAGTGCATTAAGTTTTTCAACCTTGGGCATTCCTTCTATGTAGAGAGCATTTATTTCATCAATAAGCTGCTTTTTGAATTCCTCAAACTTTTCTGCTCCAGCCAAATATGTATATTGTTTCCAATAATTTAATTTCGGGAGCATATCCTTCATATATGAACGTACTTGTTCAGGCGCACAATGCTCATTTGCCATATTGTTTACACAAACATCAATTAAATCATCCATGTTATGATACATATATTCTCCATCTGCATAACACCATTTGCAGTATTCTTCATTAAAGAAACCATCCGTCTCTTTACTGATATTAGAATCTTCTAATGGCATACCACAACACTGACAGATTAACTGTCGTGGAGAGCCAAGGAGTGTATTGATAGAAACATCAAACAATTTTGATAACAGTTTTAATGTTTCCGTGTTTGGTGTCGTTTCTCCGTTTTCCCAACGGGATACGGCTTGACGCGTAACATATACTTTTTCTGCAAGTTCATCCTGAGAAAGACCTGCTTTATTTCTTAATTCTAAAATAACCTCTTTCGTTTCCATGCATTTTTCCACCTCCATAGATATTCTATACTCAATATATCAAATTGAAAAGCAACTCTCTGTTGCTATGGATTTGAAGTTGTTAGAATCGCTTTTGTTTCCGCAATATCCTTTTCCATCAATGGGCGCATAACTGTCTTTGTATTTTGATAAATCCGCATTTCTTAAGTGTGATATTTTCTTTTCCATATCTTTTATAAACAATGCCTGAGCTTTACAAGCATACGCTCCATTGTTATCCGGCTCAGATCTAGAATAATTGACCCGGAAGTTTCAACTTTTCTTTAACCGGAAACTCCTTATCGAATGTTTCCACCTCTGATTCATCCACAAAATACCCCTGTGGCGTTGCATACTCACCTGTAATCCCATCTAAATATCCCGGAATCAATTCTTTGCATAAAAAGAAGGATGCATCTTCGCCTTCCGGCAAACCATGATAGCGAATTCCAAAGGTGCTTGCCGGAGCAAATCCACTCCTTCCATAAAAATCAATGTTTCCTTCAAAGCAAACCGCACCACAGCCAAGTTCCTTTGCTTTTTCTAAGGAGTAGTCTAATAAAATTTTTCCATATCCTTTTCTTTTAAGTTCAGGTGTAATGCAGATTGGCCCCATAGTCATGATGGAGATAGTCCTGCCATCATCCGCTTTGATATTTGCTCTCATAAACATGTTCTGACCAATCAGTTGGCCGTCCTGTTCCATAACAAAATCAAGTTCCGGAACAAATGCCGGATCATCCCGCAGCTGATTCAGAACATAATGTTCAAAACATCCAGGACGATATACATTCCAAAAGCTTTCTCTTACCATTTTTTCCACTTCTCGATATTCTTCTTTTTTCTCTAAACGTATCATAATACTGTTTGTATTTATCATTTTTCCTTATCCTTTCCGATTCCTTTTATTGATTTTTGCAATGTTCTTAAATTTTTGCCTTTTCTCAACCAGATAACCTTGTGTATCTTCCGCATACCGATTCTCATTCATCAGCTTCTGCCAGGAACGAAGTCGGTCTATCGACAATTCTCCGCACTCTACTGCCTCCTGTACTGCACACCCCGTTTCATTGCCGGAATGAGTGCAATCACGGAAGCGGCATTTTTGTGCCAGCATCTCAATATCCGCGAAAGTCTGATCGATTCCGTCTCCGGCATCCCACATCCCCAGTTCACGCATCCCTGGTGTGTCAATCACCATGCCGCCGGATGGCAAAAGAATCAGTTCACGATGGGTTGTCGTGTGCCGCCCTTTATCATCATTCCTCAGTCCATTCGTGTCCAGATGTTTTTCGCCCAGCAGACAATTGATTAAGGTTGATTTTCCCACACCGGATGAACCAATAAATGCGATTGTCTTTCCCTCACCCAGATAGAGATAAATCTCCTCATAACCGTCTTGATTTATGGTGTTCGTCACTAAAACATCCACACCTGCTGCTATAGAAGATACTTCTATCAGTTTACTGTCCAAATCCTCGCACAAATCTGCTTTTGTCAGGACAACAACCGGCACTGCACCGCTGTTCCATGCAATCGAAACATAGCGTTCTAATCGTCGCAAATTAAAATCGTTGTTCAAAGACATACACAAAAATACAGTATCAATATTTGCCGCAACGACCTGCTCCTCATTTTTTACACCGGCGGCTTTTCGGATAAAGCAGCTTTTTCGCGGAAGAACATGGCGGATCACTGCGTTGCCGCCGCTTTTGTTCCAATCAACCATAACAAAATCGCCTACTGCCGGATATTCTGATTTTGCCTGTACATCATAATGAAATCTACCCGATATTTCTCCCCATTTTTCTCCATGTGAAGAAACCAGCCGATATATTCCTTTTTCCTGCGAAAGAATCCGCGCAACAGTCAGGTCTGAAAAATTATAAACTGATTTTACAAATGCCTCAGACAGACCATACTGTTTCATATTAATCTCATTTCCTATACTACTCTTCTTCCTCTCCTGAATCCTTAACGTGGCTCTGCATAAAGTGTTCCATATGATTACGGAGAATTGCTACATAATCCTCATCTTTTCCGCTTTTGTCAAACATATTGATAAAAAGAAAAAGCGGAGCATAATATTCTACAGCAAGCTGTCTGGGATTTTCATCTTTCAATGCTCCTTTCTGAATCAGTTCACGGAACAAGTCTTCCATATAAGCAACCGGTCCTGCAACAATACACTGACTGTAAAGCTCTGCCATTTCTTCATTCCGGTATTGTTCCAAAGTTAACATTTTACGAAAGCGGGATGCAAACTCATCTTCCGTCCAGAACAGAAATTGTTCAATGGTATACTTTTGAATACTCTGCAAAGAAGTATTTTCATAGGCATCCGGCTTCGTATCATATTCCTCATCCGGCATATGGTATTCCCTTGCTCTTTGGGCATCAATCTGTATCATTCTTTCCACGATACTGTCAAAAATATCACGCTTGTTTTTATAATGCCTGTACAAAGCACCTTTCGTCATGCCAAGTTCCTCTGCAATGGTTCTGACAGAAACAGCTTCATAACCATCTTTTGCAAATAACTGCAATGCTGTCATTAATATCTTTGCCCTTGTATCAGCCATATTATATCCCGTTACTGAAAACTTATAAAAAGTTGTAAGCTTTTCTGTTTCATTCCTACTTCTCTGTGTATGCTTTTGCATTGTTTGGAACTCGGAAAAAACGGTCTGTAAAAATCACTGCTATATGGTTCCGACGGATATTCGTCAGCCTCTGGCTGATCTTCAAAAGCTCTTGTTCTCTTTTTATAAGGTTACTTGTTTTCCAGTAACATTCCCCTTTCTTATTTTTTTCCTATTTTCTCGATATGGAACGCTGTAACCGGCGTTTCCGTTTT
>JALFGN010000067.1 GCA_022777285.1 Blautia sp. | reverse complement strand
CCTGTATTGAACCATATAGTCAAGTAATGTTCCATCTGGGATACGAATTTGATGAGAATGATGTGCATGATGTGAAGTTATTGTGTGAGACATTTCATATCGAAATTCCAAATGAGTATAGATAACTACAAATTCCAATTTTACAAAGCGACAGAAACTTTCAGTTTTGTGAAAAGAGAATAGTGAGTAACCCAAAGGGCATCAACCGTAAAAAGTTGGTGCCTTTTGTTTTGCTCATTAATGCTCAGAGGAGATGTAAAGAAAAATTGAATATGACCGATTAGGTCAAATATGAGAGCCGATGCGATTGGACTTTTTCCCAAAAAAGTGACAAAGTGTCGGCTCTTATTTTTTGAGAAAATCCGATTTGAGGATTTTTGTAAAACCGGGCGAAACGGAAATTCTGGCAGATGGGACAGTAGCAGAAATTACATTTTGTCCGGCGGGTGTGCAGAGGGCGGAGCTCTTTGTGCAGGGAATGCAAAGGGGTGCTGAGTGTCGGTGGCACTCGTTTAGCACCGACCGAAGCGGAGCGGAGACCGGCAGCTCCATGCTGGGGTTAAGGGGCAAAGCCCATTATCGGGTCAAGGGTGAAACGCCTTGCCCAGTGATTTGATGCCTGCGTCAAGTCGTACTGGGTATTATCTGGCGAATTGTGTTACCCAAAATTATTTTCGGGATTGACCGCCACATGAAAAAAACATGTGAAACGCAAGAGGCAGATAATGGAAAGACCACAGATAAGGGCAGAATGGGAAAAAAGAAAAATGAAAAAATGCAGAATCGGTGAAAGGGGGAATCAGAAGAATGAGAGTTACAAGGCATAATGGCAGATCGGGGAAACATGGTGTTTATAATCCAAAGCACAATGACAGAAAATTCGATATTGCCAACAGCGAGCATATTGATGCGGAGAGGGAAAAGCAGAATATCTATTGGGACTGTTACCGGGGATATGTCCAGAACCCTTCAGATGAGACACTTAGGAATTGGGGACCGGTCGAGCCGGAGGCAAGTTTTCATGATATTGAAAAGATGTATTATGAAGACCATTACAGCGATTTTATAAAAGGGCAGAATGCCAGAAATGAGAAAAACCGCCACCCGGAAAGAAACCGGACAACGGAAGATCTGTTAAAAAATAAAATGACCTGTCCGGAAGAAACGATATTCCAGATCGGAAAGGAGGGGGAGCATATATCGGGAGAACAGCTTTTTCATATTGCGGATTCTTTTATGAAAAGGTTCGAGGGGATGTTTGGAGACCATGTGCATATTTTGGATTTTGCACTCCACATGGATGAGACCACTCCCCATATCCATGAACGTCACGTGTTTGACTGCGAGAATAAATATGGGGAACTGTGTCCGCAACAGGAAAAGGCATTGGAAGCACTTGGCATTCCTCTTCCCGATCCGGATAAGCCCAGAGGAAGAAACAATAACCGGAAGATGACTTTTGATCTGATCTGCAGGAATCTTCTGTTTGATGTTTGCAGGCAGTATGGGCTGGAGATTGAGGAAGCGCCGGAATATGGCGGAAAGAAGTATCTGGAAAAGCAGGAGTTTATCATACAGGCACAGAAAGAAAAGATTGCCAGGCAGGAACAGATGATAAAGGAACAGGAAGAAAAAATCATGGATAATGAAACCCTGATCGATGAAGTGTCAGAGATCGCTTATGACAAGGCGGTGGAAGTCGTTACGGAAAAAGTAAGGGCACAGACACAGGAAGAGGATATCAGGCTTCTGGATCAGCTTTGCAATAACATTGTCCAGAATCCAAATAATTCCGATAAGGCAAAACAATTACCAAAAATGTGATTAAGCTGGCGAAAGAGAAATTACGGAATGCAGCAAATGCAGTTATTGAAAAAGTGCAGAAAACTCTTCAGGAGCCAGAGGTCAGGAAAGCGAATACGGAGCAGATCAAGAAGAAGGCAAGGACGAGTGTTCTTGAAAAACTGGCTGCCAATAAAAAGCGGGTCGCAGAAGAAAATGCAGCCAGAAAAAAAACAAAAACGAAATATCATGACAGGGATTCCCTATAAAGAGCATTTTGATTTATTCAGTTTTGGATAAAAGTCAGGATGCTCTTTTTTTGAACCCGGTCATATCTGAACGGGTTGGAAAGGAAGTGGATAGAAAGTGAATGTATTTGAAGTAGTAAAGCAGAATGTGACGGTCAGGCAGGCTGCGGAACTTTATGGATTTAAGCCCAACAGGAGCGGATTAATCCGGTGCATTTTTCATAATGACGGTACACCGAGCATGAAAGTTGACCGCAGATATTACTGTTTTGGATGCGGGTGTACCGGGGATGTGATCGATTTTACTGCCCAGCTCTTCGGACTAAAATCCAGAGAGGCTGCTTTGAAGCTGGCAGATGATTTTTGGATCTCCTATGGGAACAGGGCAAGGGATTCTCCCAAAAGTGGGAAAAAGTCTCTGGTGAAAGAAAAAGGGAAGGCTCCAGAAACAGACTGGAAAACAGAATGTGCCAGATTTACAAAAGCATATCTGGATTACCGCACCCTGCTTCTGGAATGGAAAGAATGTTATGCACCAAAAACACCAGAGGAAGAGTGGGATGGGCATTTTGGCACCGCACTGAGGGAGTTGAGTATCGTTGAATATTATCTGGATATTCTTCTATTCGGTGATGAAAAGGATAAGAAAATGCTTGTCAAGGAAAAAGGAAAGGAGGTGGAAAAGATTGAGCGAGAATGTAAAGGAGCAGGACGCTTTGCAGATCATGGAGCAGATGGCGGATGTGGATGCCATAAGGGAGATCCGCTCCCATCTGTCTGTGACAAATCAGGGAACCGTCAAAGGGACGATGCAGAATTATATGATCGTGCTTCGGGAAGACCCGCTCCTGAAAGGGAGCCTGAGATTTAATCTCCTGAACCAGAGGATCGATATCGTCAGGAAACTCTGGTGGAATGATGGGATCATCTCTATGACAGATGCTGCCAGAGATTTCTTTTATCTGTATTTTGAACAGTTTTATAGTCTGGGTAATGAGAAAAACATGGATAAAGCCCTGAGGGCGGAAGCAAACAGCAAACAGTATCATCCGATCTGCGAATATCTGAACCGCTTAGAGTGGGATGGCACAGAACGTATCCGTTATGTATTGAAGAGGTATATGGGGGCAGATGATTCGGATATGGTCTATGAATGCCTGAAGCATTTTATGATGGAAGCACTGCTCCGTATTTTTAAGCCGGGATGTAAGGCAGATGAGATGCTCTGCCTTGTAGGAACACAGGGTGCAGGAAAATCTACATTTTTCCGGTTTCTGGCTATTAAGGATGAGTGGTTTTCAGATGACTTGAGGGATTTGGGAGATAAAAAGATTTATGAAAAGCTCCGGGGACACTGGATTATGGAAATGTCGGAGATGATTGCTGCGATCAGTGCTAAGAGCAATGAAGAGATCAAGTCCTTTTTGAGCCGGCAGAAAGATACATTTCGGAATTCCTATGGAAAATTTGAAGAGGACAGACCGAGACAATGTCTGTTTGCCGGGACAACCAATACAAAGCAGTTCCTGCCTTTTGACCGTACAGGAGCAAGACGTTTCCTTGCAATTGAGGTCGATTCCTCAAAGGCGGAAAAACATCTTCTTGATAATGAAGAAGAATCGAGGGCATACTTCGACCAGCTTTGGGCGGAAGCAATGGTCATCTTCAATTCCTGCAAGGACAAAAGCAGTCTTCTGAAACTTCCAAAAGAAATGGAGGAGCAGATCATTGATTACCGGAAACAGTTCATGCAGGAAGATACGATGGCAGGGCAGGTTCAGGGATGGCTAGATGGATATGCCGGGACTTATGTCTGCTCCAGACAGATCTGGAAAGAGGCATTTAACCATTATGATGGTGAACCAAGGAAATATGAGACCAATGAGATATGCCAGATCATGGACACACAGATCATTGGATGGAAAAGAGGCGGTTATCATCGTTTCTCAAAAGAAGGATTTGGTACACAGCGGTGCTGGATCAGAGAGGGAA
>JALFGN010000048.1 GCA_022777285.1 Blautia sp. | reverse complement strand
TTAAGCGTTTCAAGAAGATAACTTCTAACATCTTCTTCTATTTCGCCTATGAATATGGGTTTTCTATATTTTGTAACCCATACAATATGATACTGCAATGAATACACATATCCCCTACCATGCGTAACATCTTTTGGCATTATTATATACGATGTTTTATTCATATTTACATTATACCATACGTACCTTAATTGTACAAGTAAAGTCACCTAACTCACGACTAAAGTCACGAGTGTGCGGTGGCAATTCATCAAAAAAGAGTTCCCACTATTGATTTCATATTAACCATTGACAATCATTCTCAATAATGTTAAAATGGCACTGCTATGAGGGAGTAGCATGCGTAAATCTTTTGCGTAATAAGTCAACATACTGACCTTCGGGTCTGGCTTGTTTTAAATTGCGAGACTCATGTATAACCGGAGAGCTATACATAGAGTCTGTTTTTTTGTCTTAACACCAGGTATAGTTTTCACTGTACCTGGTTTTCTTTTTACCAGTCAGAATTTTTTATTATTTTGGAGGAATTTAAAATGAATTTTGGATTTGTATTCTTTTTCAACAGCATTCTGTTGGGCATTGGTCTGGCAATGGATGCTTTTTCCGTATCCCTTGCCAACGGTCTGCATGAACCCCGCATGAAAAGGGGAAAAATGTGTCAGATTGCCGGTGTGTTTGCAGTCTTTCAGGCATTGATGCCTATGATCGGCTGGATCTGCGTTCATACCATCGTGCAGTATTTCCAGGCATTTGCATCGTTTGTTCCCTGGATCGCGCTTGGACTTCTGGGCTTCATCGGCGGAAAAATGCTTTATGAAGGCATTACATCCAAAGAAGACGCAGAGGAAAAACCGGGAGTCGGATTCGTCGCTTTGATGATTCAGGGAATCGCCACTTCGATCGATGCTCTTTCTGTAGGTTTTACCATTGCCGATTATGATTTCTTATCTGCTGCTCTGGCTGCTTTTATCATCGCTCTTGTTACTTTTGTGATCTGCATGGGAGGATTGATCATCGGAAAGAAAGCCGGAACTGCGCTTTCCGGCAAAGCAACGGTCTTTGGCGGTATGATTTTAATTTTTATCGGTCTCGAAATTTTTATTTCCGGTATTTTCTGATTTTACAAAAATCCCCGACTCTTCTCTCCGTTTTTATCCAAAGAAAAGTCGGGGATTTTTCAGTACTGCTTAAAAATCATCTGCAGTCACATCTACAGGCATATCCCGAAAATAGTATTTCTCATCTCTTTCACCGATTTCCCGCAGAACTTTACAAGGATTTCCCACTGCTACTACATTGGCAGGAATATCTTTTGTAACAACACTGCCGCCTCCGATCACAGAATTGTCTCCAATGGTTACTCCAGGCAAGATCAGAGCATTCGCCCCGATCCAGACATTGTTTCCAATGTGTACCGGCTGATTAAACTGAATGGCCTTTCTGCGAAGATCCGGCTGAACGGGGTGTCCTGCAGTGGCAATGGTAACATTTGGACCAATCATCACATGATCACCAATGAATAAAGCATACCTTTTATCATGCGCTCTTTTTGTGTCATAATTTCTCCTTTTTATTAAGGCAGAGGAGGTTTCCACTGACTGTACGTATGTTCTTTTTGTATCGACGGCAATTCGTAGATATGGACTTCTTCTGTCTGATTCAGAATACGAAGTCCTCCGAACGCCAATGCCTCCATTTCATTTTCTCCGGGCATAACAACTACCGGAGCAATGAATTTTACATATTCTTCTACACGTTTGGTAAGCATTTTGGAACGTGCAACCCCTCCTGTAAGAATGATCGCATCACAATTCCCTTTGAGAACAATGGATAAAAGACCGATTCCCTTGGAAATCTGATAAGCCTGCGCCTGAAATACAAGGTCTGCATGCGGATCACCTGCAAGGATCATTTTCTCGATCTCACGACAATCGCTGGTACCCAGATGGGCATACATTCCACCCTTTCCCCGTACCATCTTTTTCATATCATTTCTTGTATAATCTCCGGAATAGCACAGACGAATCAATTCCAGAGACGGCACACTCCCGGCACGCTCCGGTGAAAACTGTCCATCATCATCTCCCAGAGAATCAATGATTTTTCCCTGTGAATGCACACTGGCAGAAATTCCTCCTCCCAGGTGTGCCACGATCAGGTTCAGCTTCTTATAATCCAGTTCATTTTCTTTTGCATAACGAAGTGCCATGGCACGGCTGTTCAGCACATGACAGAAACTCTGTCTTGTTATTTTCGGAATTCCTGTCACCTGAGCCACCGGAGGCAATTCACTGGAAGTCACTGCATCATAAATATAAGCCGGTTTTCCGTAAGCATCTCCAATCAGTTTTGCCAGCATACCGCCCAGATTCGACGCATGCGGTGAACTGATCCTGTCATTTTCCAATGCATAGAACAAGGCATCATTCATCTGGTAACCTCCGGTATGGAGTCCCGGAACAAGGCCTCCTCTTCCCATAATTGCAGAAAGCTCTTCTCCCTTGATTTTGTTTTTCTCCATAAAATCCCGAATAACGTCCATACGATATGGGATCTGATCCGGTATTTTTTCAAAAGCTGCCAGTTCTTCTGCTGCATGTTCTACATTTTCCTGTACCACACATTTCCGATTCTCATACAAAGCCAGTTTTGTACTGGTGGAACCAGGATTGATAATTAATTGCTTAAAGGACATACGCATCTTCCTTTTCTATTTTCCTTCTTTACGTTTTCCACCAAAAACAAACCATCCAATCAGTGCCAGAAATGCAAATGCTACGATCATCCACGGAATCAGATATTGTTTTCCTTTCGGTGCAAACATATCATAATAACCTTTCAGATAAATAACAATTACAATCAATGGCAGTATAAAGGTCATATAGCCTTTTAAAAATTCCGGAAATCTTTTTCCGTGTCCTGCATTGGCTTCTTTGATAAAGTTTTTCCATCCCCATCCATAACGTCTGGTACAGAACATAAGGTATACAAGAGAACCAAGAGGAAGAAGATTACTGGATACCAGGAAATCTTCCATATCCATGATTCCTGTATTTGGTCCCAGAGGCTGAATCCCGGACAGTACATTAAAGCCAAGAATACATGGCATAGATAACAGAATAATCGCAACAATATTTACAAGAACTGCTTTCCTTCTCTCCCAGCCCCATAAATCGATGGCAAAAGAAATAATATTTTCAAATACTGCAATTACCGTAGACAGAGCTGCAAAAGAAAGGAACAGGAAAAACAACGTTCCCCAGATTCTTCCGCCTGCCATCTGATTGAAAATATTTGGTAAGGTAATAAAAATCAGAGAAGGACCGGATCCCGGTTCAATACCAAAGGAGAAGCATGCAGGAATAATGATCAGACCTGCCATCAATGCAACAAAAGTATCCAACAGGGTAATACTCATTGTTTCCCCTGTAAGGGAACGTTCTTTGTCCAGATAACTTCCGAAGATTGCCATTGATCCGATACCGATACTTAAAGTAAAGAAAGCCTGTGACATTGCTCCGAAAATTACATTTCCGATTCCTTTTTCTTTCATCTGTGCGAAATCAGGAACCAGATAGAATTTTACTCCTTCTCCAGCTCCCGGCAGTGTTACCGAGTGCCCTGCAAGAACTACGATGAGACATAACAAACACAGCATCATGATCTTTGTGATTTTCTCTACTCCCTTTTGCACACCCAGGGAACAGATTCCGAATGCAAGAACAACCGCAATCACCATCCAGAAAGTCAGAGTTCCCGGAGAAGAAAGCATAGCATTGAATTTTTCTCCCACCTGATCTGTAGTCAATGCCGTACCGGTAAATTCGCCAGTCAGACACCGATAACAGTAATACATCATCCATCCTGCAACCATGGTATAAAACATCATGAGCAAGTAGTTTCCAGCCATACCGAAATAGCCGAAATTATGCCATTTGGATCCTTCCGGTTCCAATACCCGAAACGAAGTTGCACAACTTTTCTGACTTCCTCTTCCTACAGAAAATTCACATACCATAATCGGAAATCCCAGGATTGCCAGAAAAACCAGGTAAATCAAAATAAAAGCGGCACCTCCATACTGTCCGCACATGTATGGAAACTTCCATACATTTCCCAGTCCTACGGCACATCCTGCAGAAACCAGGATAAATCCCAACCGTGAGCCAAATTTTTCTCTATTTTGCATAAATCCACTCCTTTAGACAGCTTCCATTCCTACTTTGAGAGCCTTCTTATTCAATTCTACAAATTTTGGTTTAATATTTGCTTCCAGAATCGCATCCCAATGAATCGCTTCCAGTCCCATTGATTTAATAATCGTTCCAAGAAGAATCATATTGGCAGCTTTCTCATTGCCCAGTTCAGAAGCAAGCTTTGTTGCATTCACCACTTTTTCTTTTACATGTTTTCCGATTTCTTCGAGTACATCGGAAGGATACGCTTCATCCCCTACAATTACAGACATAGAAGGAATTTCCACATCATTCACTACCAGCACACCGTCTTCCTTTAGATAATCCAGTGCACGAAGTGCTTCCATTTTTTCAAAAGCAACTACAATATCTGCAGCACCTTTTTCGATTACAGGTGAGTAAACCTTTTCTCCATAACGCACCTGCGAAGATACGCTTCCGCCTCTCTGCGACATTCCATGAATCTCACTCATTTTCACATCATAGCCGGCCTCCATAAGACCCAGTGTTAAAATCTTGCTGGCAAGAATGGTACCCTGTCCACCTACTCCAACTAATAAAATACTCTTTGTCATGATTTCCTCCATTTAGCACTTAATCCACTTTTACAATGGCATCTTTCGGACAAACCTGTGCACATACATCACAACCCACACAGGAAGCCTGATTAATGCGTACCTTCTTTGCTGCTGCATCATAAGACATGGCAGGACATCCTGTTTTCAGACATGCCTTACATCCTATACATTTCTCTTCTTCCACTTGATTCTTTGTCTTGAACAGATTTTCAAATTCTGTTTTATCTGCCTGAGAGAACTGTTTCAGAACACACGGCCATCTGGTAATGATTACAGATGGTTCATCCAGTGCCAGGCATTCATCCAGTGCTTCGTCTACTTCTTTCAGATTATTCGGATTGATCACTTTCACATGTTTGATACCAATTGCTCTTACAATTTCTTCAATATTGAGAATCGGCGCAGGTGTTCCTTTTGCAGTGAATCCGGTTCCCGGGTTGTCCTGATGTCCGGTCATACCGGTAATCCGATTATCCAGAATAATATTCACCGTATTACTCTGATTATAAACGGTATTCATCAGAGAGTTGATGCCTGTATGGAAGAATGTAGAATCTCCAAGCACACCTACTACTCGTTTTCCTGAAGCACTCAGATTCATGACTTTCTGTGCACCATGAGCGACAGAAAGGCTGGCTCCCATGCAGATGGTAGAATTCAGAGCAGAATACGGTTTTCCTGCAGCCAGCGTATAGCATCCGATGTCTCCGCTTACCATAATGTCTTTTCTCTTGCCAAGACGATAGAAAAGACCTCTGTGAGGACATCCCGCACAGAAAGTAGGTGCACGATTGATCAGTTTATTCTTGTCAAAATCAATGGATTTTAAAGCTTCCCCATAAACCGATTTACGAATCACATCCGGAGTCATCTCCAGTGTATACGGAAAAATATCTTTTCCGTGCAGTTCACAAGTTACGCCTTGTCGTTTTACAAATTCCTCAATATAAGGATCGTTCTCCTCCAGTATGTAGACAACATCCATTTTATCACAGAAATCTTTTACAAGTCCTGCCGGCATTGGATTTGTAAATCCAAGTTTCAAATAAGAAGCTTTCTCTTCAAATACTTCTTTTGCATAGTAATAACAGATTCCGGAAGCGATCACACCAATCTTTGTATCGTTCATCTCTACCCGGTTAAACGGGGAAATCTCACTGTATTCTGCCAGTTTTTCCATTCTTGCCTGCAGTTTTACACGCAGTTTTCTGGAAATTGCAGGAAGGCATACATATTTTGCAGGATTATTCTCCCATGTCTTAACAGGTGCTTCCACTCTTTCTCCTGTCTCTACAATAGACTTTGAGTGACAGACACGGGTCGTCATACGAATCATGACCGGTGTATCATAAGATTCACTTAATTCATATGCAGCCTTTACCATATCAATGCATTCCTGAGAATCGGAAGGTTCAAACATCGCCAGTTTTGCAGATTTTGCATAATTTCTGTTATCCTGTTCATTCTGAGAAGAAAACATTCCAGGATCATCTGCTGAGATCAGTACATTTCCTGCGTTCACTCCCATATAAGCCCAGGTAAACAGCGGGTCAGCTGCCACATTCACGCCTACATGCTTCATGGAAACCATACTTCTTGCTCCTGCAATTGCTGCTCCGATTGCAGACTCCATAGCTACTTTTTCATTTGGTGCCCATTCTGCATAGATTTCCTCATACGTAGCAAGATTTTCAAGAATTTCCGTACTCGGTGTTCCCGGATAAGCAGATGCATGACGGACACCCGCCTCATAAGCACCTCTTGCGATTGCTTCATCGCCTGTCATTAATTGTTTCATAAGTTTTCACTCCTCCTTTTTGCTTTTATTTCTGTACCATCTGTGCACAGGCCAGTAAAGAAAAGTACTTCTCTTCAAAGGATGCGCTTCTTGAATTTAATGCAATTGGACATTGGGCTCCTACTACACATCCTGCCATCCGTGCTTTGGCAAAGGCTGTCAATGCTTTTACCATTACATTTCCTACTGTAATATTCGGAACAAAAAAAATATCCGTTTCTCCTGTCACTGGACTTTCATACTTCTTAATCCCTGCCGATTCTTTACTTACAGATAAGTCAAACGAGATGGGGCCTTCCACATAGCATGGCCCAAATTCGCCCTGTAAAGCTGCCTGTTTCAATGCTTCTGCATCCAGTGTCTCCGGCATTTTCGGATTTACCACCTCTACGGAACAGACTGCAGAAACAAACGGCTTTTCGTATCCCAGTCCATGAAACATTTCCACTGCATTTCTTACAATGGCTTTCTTTCCTTCCAGATCCGGATTGATCATCATTCCCCCATCTGTGACTCCTGTAATTTTGTGATAACAAGGGATATCCAGAAGTGCTACATGAGACATGGGTCTTCCTTTTGAGATTCCCGTCTTTTTATTCACGACTGCTTTCAGAAGTGTCGATGTCTGGAGCAATCCTTTCTGCAGAAAATCTGCCGATTTGTCGTGAATCAATTCTATGGATTTTGCCGCTGCATCTTCGTCACTTTCTGCATCCACAATAAATTCTTTGGAAATTTCATACCCCATCTGTCTGCCAATTTTCATGATTTCTCTGGATTTTCCCACCAGAATATAATCCAATATACCTTCTCTTTTGGCTTTCAGCACTGCTTCCAATGTATGCGGATCATGCGCTGCAGCAACTGCAACGGTTCTTGGCTCTGAAGTTCCAACCGAGTCTTTCAAATGTTCAAAATCCTTTATCAACCCCTCCATCCCCCTTTTTTATTTTAAACAATAATCACTATCCTATTTTAAATTTTATTGTTCAATTTGTCAATGTTTTCGAATATTTCAATCAACGTTGGAAACAAATATTCACCAACAGCAGCAGGAACATTCCTGCCGATACAAGAATTCCAATCTGAAACATCCACTTGTTCACGATTCCGCTGGAAGAACAAAGCCGCAGACAAAATCCTTTTTTCCAGGGATACAGCAAACGTTCTCCTCTTCGATTCAACAGGTCTGCTGACAGATGGGAAAGAAATCCAATTTCAAAATAAGGTGCTGCCAGTGGCAGAAAAATGGCCACGCATCCGGTCAGCAAAACCAGTGCCAGAATCGAATGCATAAAGGAACGATGAGACTGCTCTTTTCCAAATGCACAGATGCCGAGAAAGATTGCAGCCGCTATGATTTCTCTTGGCACACTGCTGTCCCGCATCAGTTTTTTATAAATCCCTACATGCCAGATACATTCCACCGCAACCATAAAGATGAGTGCTGCAATGGTCATACCGATAATCTTATCTGCATCCTTATGGGATTCTGATGTTCCCACATCAATATCACTGATCACGGAACCAATTGCAGATACACCCGTTCCCAGAATCAGTTCCTGTAAATTTTTTGGTTGCAAAACAAGCAGCCCTGCGGCAACGCCCACAGCCATATGTGTTTTCCCTAACATAATTTCTCCTTTGCAAATTACACAACAGAAATAAACCTCTCTCAAGAGAGGTCTATTTTTTAATCCAGAAGCGCATGTACCATATCTGCCGAAAAAACAACCCGAGACACATGATCCACTTCAATCTGATACAGAGCATTTGCCACAATGTGTTCCGCAGCCTGCTCCAGATCGCGAATCCCGGTGGTGCCTGCATATTTTTCAACCACAGCTTCCACAGCTTCTTCCGTTACCACACATTCCTGTTCCTTGAGACTGATTCGTTTCAGAACTTTTGGAAGAACATACTGTGAAAAGATAATCTTCTTTTCTTCCGGTGTATAATCCGGAATATCGATGACTGCAAAACGTGACATTAACGGTGCGCTGATCTGATTTTTATCGTTTGCTGTTGCAATTGGATATACCCCAACCGTTGGAATCATACATTCCATATAGTTGTCTGTAAATCCAAGATTGTCCAGCAACGTCAGAAGTACATCTGCAGGATTTCCATTTCCCTTCCCGGATGCTGCCTTGTCCAACTCGTTGATAATAAAAACAAGATTGGATTCTCCGGCCATAGAAAAGGCTTCCATAATGATTCCCGGTTTTGCATTGGAATAAATACGTGAACTTCCGGTCAACTGTTCCGGGTCGTGAATAGAGCTCATGTCAAGCGTGGTCCATGGAAGCTTCAAAATTCGTGCAACAGCATAAGCCACCTGTGATTTTCCGGTACCTGCTGGACCGGCCAGAAGCAATCCGTATGCAGGAAGGGTATGGGTACGGTTGATCTGAATAATGGTTTCCATAATTCTCTGCTTTACTCTCTCCATACCATAAAGTTCTTCATCCAGAATACGGCGGGCTTCTTTGGGATCTATGGATTCAAAATAATTATTTTTCCACTTAATATTCAGCATAATGGACAGAGCACGCTGGGCATGTCTTCTTTCCTCTGCTGTAACCTCATGGGAACGGGCAACTGCAAGATTTCTTCTGGCCCAAAGTCGGATATTATCCGGAAGTGTTCTGCCGGCACAGGTAATAAAGTCTGTAATGCTCTGCAGACTGGTCAATTTCATATCATCCCCTGTTTCTTCCTGATCTTCATCTTCCGGCTCTTCTTTCGGCGCATTGCTGGCCAGAAGCCTTTCAATCATATACTGAAGAAATCCGTCTTCCGCAGAAAGCTTGGTTCCTCCACCGAAAGCAATTTCTCTGATTTTATATACAGCATAACCCTCTTCCCTGTTTGCACCGGAGAGACGTACACGGATATGATTTTTTCCCAGCCATCGAAGAAGACTGACAAAACGGGCATCGATCTGCAGAATATCCGCACTGACCGTTCCACCTTCTTCATCAAATTCAAAGGCAGTCCTATGGATAGGATTGGTGAAAATACCACAGGAATGGTGCTTCCATTTTCTCTGACTATTATCAAGAATCAGAATGGGCTTTTGAGGAGTAGTCTCCGATTCCTCTGAGGAAAAAGTAATATACGTACACTCGGAAGGTTTCTGCTCATCCGGTGTATTACTGAAATCAAATACTGGCATAACTTATTCTCCTGTTTTTCTATTTTTCGGACTTATCATACCATAATTTTTCTCCTCTGTATACTCTCAGTTATGTACCGCCCATTGTCTCTCATATCGGTTATTCTTTTGGATATGCCACAACAAAAGGCTGTTTATAGGGATTCTCCTTCCCCGCACAAGGACCTTCGCGCCACATTCCGAAAAAACGCCCCAAAGGAAAGATATAATATCCATCCTGATAATGATCTGTAATATCATAAGGATCTGCAAAAATCAGCACATCATCATACGGGGTATCGGATCCGCAGGTATCAATTCCTATAATCACCTGCCAGTGACCGGCCCAGTCTACCCAGTCCACCAGAATCGGAATCCCCCGGTCGATATATTGGATGACAGACTGTTCAAAATGTTCCAGACTGTCAAATTTTAATTCGGTTCCTGCATGATGTTTCACATTCCATCCGATCAGGTCAAAAAAGTCTGCAATATTTTCCACAGTGGTCCCTTTTTCCGGCTGACTTTCAATTAACTGTCCCACTGCCATTTCATGATATTTCTTTGCGCCGAACCAGTTCAGTACCATTAATGTACATGCTGCCCCGCAGGTATATTCTGTGGTCTGCTGATATGTTTCAAAATGCGTTAAGATGTGCAGGGTTTCGTCACTTTCCATATTATAGTAATCATTAAATACATAATATCTGGAATCTGCGTGATCCGTCTTACCGGCAAAAGCAGAAGCTCCGTCTTCCTTTAATCTCTCCTTGTACTTTTCCGGATACGCAATTGTATGAAGTTCTGGCAGAGAATTTTTACTCATATACGCTTCTCCTTTTGTTCATTTTTATTCACTGACTTTTTCTATTTCAAGGTTCTTCGGCAAAATCAGGTTCAAGATAATCGATACAACAAATACTACTGCCACTACATTTGCAGAAAATACAGACTGAACAACATCCGGGAAAATACGCCACAGATCAATTTCACTGGTAGTTGTAAATCCGATTCCGATTGCAAGCGATAATGCAGCGATGGTAATATTTCTTTGTGAAAATCCTGCCTTTGCGATCATCTGAATTCCAGACACCATAATCGTACCAAACATCATAATCGTACATCCACCCAAAACAGATTCCGGAAGAGACGCAAAGAAATTTCCAACAGGAGGAAGAAGTCCTGCAAGAATCATACAGACGGCACCTGTCCCTATGGTAAAACGATTTACTACTTTTGTCATCGCAATCAAGCCTACATTCTGTGAAAATGAAGTAACCGGCGGACATCCAAACAAAGCGGAAACTGCAGATGCAAATCCGTCACAAGCCAGTGAACCGGAGATTTCTTCTACTGTAATATCTCTATCCAGACCACCAGACACCATGGCTGTGGTATCCCCAATGGTTTCTGCTGCAGATACCATAAAAATAATTGCAACAGAGAAAATCGCACCTACATGAAATTCCGGTGTATAAGGCAGAAATTTAGGAAGTGATACAAAACCTTCCGAGAAAATCACAGATAAATCGACTTGTCCCATAAAGATCGCCACAATATAACCGACAATAAGACCAACAAGTACAGACAACTGCTTCAAATAGCCTTTTGCAATAATATTCCATCCAAGACAAACTGCCAGTGTAATCGTTCCCAGAAGCATATTTTTTCCGGAACCAAAGTCTTCTGCATAACCGCCTCCGAAAGATCTTGCACCCACCGTAAACAAAGAATAACCGATTGCAGTGACTACTGATGCCGCTACGATCGGGGCAATGATCTTTCTCCAGTATTTTGCAAAGAGTCCGATAATTCCTTCAAAAATCCCGCCGCAGATAACAGCACCGACCACTGCAGGATACCCATAATTTGCTGCTACCGTACATAATACCGTCACAAAGGTAAAACTGACTCCCATAACAATAGGAAGTCTTGCCCCAACCTTCCATATAGGGAACAGCTGAATCAAAGTTGCAATTCCCGCAATAAACATGGCATTCTGCAAAAGAACTGCGATTTCTTCCTGCGCTAGTCCTCCCGCTGATGCAATAATTGTGATTGGTGCAAGATTTGCAACAAACATTGCAAGGATATGCTGCAATCCGAAAGGAACTGCTTTTGTCACGGGAACACGCCCGTTTAGCCTGTAAATGTTATTCACACTACATGTTTCACTTTTACTCATAATTTTTTCTCCTTTTGTCTTTTTTGTTAGAATATCATAGAGTACTTCCTAAATACAACAGAAATCTCTTTTTAATGGATAGAGATAGCTGGATAACGGGTTTCGCAGTCACCCTCTTGCTTTCCTGTCCGCTTGAGTATATACTGGAATCATAAAGGTCTATCACAAAGAAACAGGAGCAGAGAATTATGATAACTTTAACTATAACAAAATTACGCGATCGTATTTACAAATTTAATGAAAATGGACCAGATATGAATGTGGATGCCTTTCTGGTCATCGGAAAAAACAAGGGAATCCTCATTGACGGATTGATGGATGCAAAGGGCGTTCTGAAAGAAGCACGAAAACTGACCGATCTTCCCCTGGAAATGATCATTACGCATGGGCACCCGGATCATGCGGGAAACGGAGCAAAAGAATTTATAGATGCCGGCTGCACCGTTTCTATCATGAAGGAGGATCTGGGCTTATTACCTGATTTTCAGCTTGATTACCCTGAAAATGCTTTTCACTTTATAAAAGACGGCGATTCTTTTGATCTTGGAGAAATTTCTCTCCAGGTCATGGCACTTGCCGGACACACACCCGGTTCCTGCGTTCTTTACTGTCCGGAAAAAAACCTTATGTTTAGTTCCGATTCCTTTGGTTCCGGAGATATCTGGCTATGGATGCCTCATAGTTTGCCTCTTTCTGTATTCCGTCAAAATCTGATACCGGTTCTGGAATTTCTCCGTAATCATCCGGATCTGATTATCTATCCGGGACATACCTATCAGATACCGGATTATCGCGGTGATGCCAATGCCTGTATTGATCTTGCTTATGTCGAGGATCTAATGGAAATCACAGAGGATCTGATCGCCGGCAGAAAATCCGGTCAGCCAGTCCCGACCCCTTTTCCTTCTATAGAGTCTACCGATGTATGTATTACCTCCGGCAAGATCATGTACCAGTATACCTATTCCAGCCGAAAAATATGAGATACCTAAGAGGATTCAACGTTGAAAACAAATAAATATGAAATCGATATGTGCAATGGTTCCATTATGGACAAATTAATTTCTTTTTCTCTTCCATTGATGTTGTCCGGAATCCTGCAGCTGATGTTTAACGCAGTAGATATTGTGGTTGTCGGAAGATTCAGCGGAAGCCAGACGCTTGCAGCGGTAGGATCCACAACTGCTTTGATTAATATGTTCACCAACCTGTTCATTGGTATTTCTCTTGGCACCAATGTTCTGGCTGCCCGATTTTTTGCAGCAGGAAAATCCAGAGAAATGTCTGAGACTGTACATACTTCCATTACACTGGCTTTGATCAGCGGGATTTTTATGGCTTTTTTCGGACTTTTTTTCTCAAAACCTGCCCTTACTTTAATGGGAACTCCCCCGGATGTTCTGAATCAGTCCGTTCTCTATATGCGAATCTACTTTATGGGAATGCCCTTTTTTATGCTGTATAATTACGGAGCAGCAGTTTTAAGAGCTATTGGAGACACAAAACGTCCTCTGATTTTTCTGATTGTCTCCGGGCTTATCAACGCAGGGCTTAATATGATTCTGGTAATCGTATTCCATATGGCCGTGGCAGGTGTTGCAATTGCCACGATCATCTCCCAGATGATTTCCTGTGTTCTGGTCCTTCGCTGTCTGTGTCAGTCGGAAGGCAGCTATCGTCTTCGCTTTTCCGGACTGATGTTAAAGAGTTCTTATCTGAAACTGATTTTTCAGGTAGGAATCCCTGCCGGCATTCAAAGTACAGTCATCAATTTTTCCAATGTACTTTTGCAATCTTCTGTAAACTCTTTCGGCTCCATTGCGATGGCCGGTTATACAGCAGCCAACAATATTTTCGGTTTCTTATATGTGGCAGTCAATTCTGTCACGCAGACCTGTATGAGTTTTACCAGCCAGAACTATGGTGTGCGGAAATACAAACGTATGGATCGGATTCTTGTAGACTGTATCATCCTGACAACCGTTGTATCGCTCCTTCTTGGATGCGGATCTTATATCTTTGGTAACGAACTGCTGAAAATCTATACAGAAGATCCAAGCGTCATTCAATGTGGTCTGGAAATATTGTCCTATACGACTGTCACCTATTTTCTGTGCGGATTAATGGATCTCTTTCCCGGTCCGATGCGTGGAATGGGACGTTCTGCAGTTCCCATGCTGCTTTCGATTATCGGAACCGTCGGAACAAGAATTATCTGGATCTTTGTTTTTTTTCCTCATCACAGAACTTTATCTTTTCTGTTTCTCTCGTATCCTTTATCCTGGATCTTAACAATTATCCTGCAGGTCATCTGCTTCTATTTTGTTCGAAAAAAAGTTTACAAAGAATCCCATTAAAGAAAAACAGCATTTCGCACTCCCAAAAGAGAACGAAAATGCTGTTTTTCTCAATAAAATATCTTGTCTGTATCGAAGTACAACCATTCCCAAATCATGACTCCATCCCTTAGTTACCTCTTAATCTATATTTTCTTCCAGAATATTTTTCAATGCAGACATAGAACTTGTATGAGAACGGATAACTCTTACCTTTCTTCCTTTTGTCTCATTCAATGCATTTTTTACCATTTTGTGGGATACGGTACCGGTAAACAAGACCATAAGATCCGGATTTCCGATTCCCTTTAAACTGCTGTTCTGTTTTGGAAAAACCTTCGCATCACAACTGTATTCCTGACATAAATCTTTATACTGACGCACCATACATTCATTTCCACCAATAATTACTACGCTCATAGGTAACGCTCCTTTCTTAATTAGTTTAGGCTAACTCATTTTTAAAATAAAACGCCCAACTTGGCGTATATTACAAATACAACATTCCTCCTACTTATAATAAAGTAATCGATTTAATTTTTTTTCCTTTTGAGAGACCACAATTTTGCATTTCCTGTTCAATAATCTTTTCTATGAATGTATAATCGAATGTCACGGTAGAGCTGTCTTCCAGCTCTATCAGACACTTTTGATAGGTTTCATCCTCTTGGCTGCACAACTCATAGGCTGCACTTCGTTTTAAAGCTCCAACTTGTTCCAGGGCCTCCACCATCCGATAAACCGTTGCGATCCCGATTCCAGGATCTTTCTTTGCAGCAAGAACATACACTTCTTTGCAGCAGCTGCAGGTCTCATTCAAAATAATATCCATCAATAGTTCTCTTTGCTTCGTAATTCGAAATCCCTGATTTCTGAGGCGCTCAATTACCACATTTTTCTGCAAATGAACCGATTGGTAACTGCATGTATCGATCATATCCTTCATCCATTCCACCTTGCTGTCACTTTTTTATGCTCTGATTTTATCTGACACACTTTTGGGTACATATAGACGATCACATTCTTTATAAGGACGGAATAACAGATAAAGGAATCCAAGAATTAAAATCAATGCTGCAACTGTTCCGATTCCAAATGCACCTGTTGTAAGAAACGTTCCAATCTGATATACACACAGAGATACTACATAAGCAAGAATTGTCTGATATCCAATCGCAAACCAGAACCATTTTGTATTGTTCATCTCACGTTTGATGGCTCCCATTGCTGCAAAGCAAGGTGCGCACAACAGATTAAATACCAGGAAGGAGTATGCAGCAATCTGCGTAAAGGAGTTTGCAAGGGTTCCCCAGATTTCTGCTCCGTCTTCCGCTACTTCACCAAATCCAAACAGAATTCCAAAAGTTCCTACAACGTTTTCTTTTGCTACCAGTCCCGTGATCGCTGCCACAGTTGCTTTCCAATTTCCCCATCCAAGTGGTGTAAAGATCCATGCAACTGCAGATCCAACAGCTGCCAGAATACTGTTTTCCATATCTTCTACCATGCCGAAATGTCCGCTTTCAAATCCAAATCCCTGGGCAAACCATATCAGGATTGTAGAAAGAAGAATAATGGTTCCTGCTTTTTTAATAAACGACCATCCGCGTTCCCAGGTACTTCTTAATACATTTCCTGCCGTTGGCAGATGATAAGCCGGAAGTTCCATAACGAAAGGCGCCGGATCACCTGCAAACATTTTTGTCTTCTTTAAAATAATACCAGAACAGATAATTGCTGCAATACCGACAAAATATGCACTGGGAGCTACCCAGGCTGCACCGCCAAACAACGCACCTGCAATCAGTGCAATGATCGGAAGTTTTGCTCCACACGGGATAAATGTAGTAGTCATAATCGTCATCTTACGGTCTCTGTCATTTTCAATGGTTCTGGATGCCATAACACCCGGAACGCCGCATCCGGTGCCGATCAGCATCGGGATAAAAGATTTACCGGACAAACCAAATTTACGGAAGATACGATCCATAATAAATGCAATACGTGCCATATATCCACAACCTTCCAGAAATGACAGAAAGAGGAATAATATCAGCATCTGTGGAACAAATCCAAGAACTGCACCCACACCGCTGATGATACCATCTACAAGAAGCCCTGTCAGCCAGTCTGCGCATCCGATTGCTTCCAATCCACTCTGTGCTGCCGGAATTATCCACTCACCGAATAATGTATCATTGGTCCAATCGGTCAGAATTGTTCCTACTGTAGTAACCGACACATAGTATACAAGAAACATAACAACTGCAAAAATCGGAAGCGCCAGGAAACGGTTTGTCACGATACTGTCAATCTTATCTGACACAGACATCTGTTTTTTCACGCGTTTTTTATAGCAATCTTCTATAATAGTTCCAATATAATTATAACGCTCTCCGGTTATGATGCTTTCTGCATCATCATCCATTTCCTCTTCACAGCTGATAATATCTTTTTCAATATGGTCCAGCATTGTCTGACCAAGCTGCAGGTTTTCCTGTACTTTTTCATCCCGTTCAAAAAGCTTCACTGCATACCAGCGTTCCATACTTGCGTCTACACGCCCGTTAATCGCTTCTTCAATATGCGCAATGGCATGTTCTACACAACCTTCAAATTTATGCGCCGGCTGAATCTTCTTTCTGCTCTTCGCAATTGCAACTGCGCGCTGAATCAACTGCTCGATTCCTTCTCCCTTTAAAGCAGAAATCTCAACCACCTTACATCCGGTATCTTTTGAAAGCCGTTCGATGTTCAGCTCTTCTCCATTCTTTCTTACCAGATCCATCATATTCACTGCAATAATGACCGGAATCCCAAGTTCCGTAAGCTGCGTAGTCAGATACAGATTTCGTTCCAGATTCGTTCCATCAATAATATTAATGATTGCATCCGGTTTCTCACCGATCAAAAAGTTTCTGGATACTACTTCTTCCAGTGTATAAGGTGATAAAGAATAGACACCCGGAAGATCCACAAGAATCGCTTCTTCTCCTTTGGTTGTAAATCCCTTGATTTTTCCTTCCTTTTTCTCCACCGTTACGCCTGGCCAGTTTCCTACAAACTGGTTGGATCCAGTCAGCGCATTAAACAATGTGGTTTTTCCACTGTTTGGATTTCCCGCAAGTGCAATTTTAACCTTCATATGCTCCCTCTCCTCCTGATTATACATTTCAAATCTTTTTTAGTTTTAACTAACTATCATTCAAAAAAATAAGCCTTACTGCAATTCTACCATTTCTGCATCTGCCTTTCGCAAAGACAACTCATACCCTCGAACTGTTACTTCTACCGGATCTCCAAAAGGTGCCACTTTCCTTATATAAATTTCCACATTTTTTGTAATTCCCATATCCATGATCCTGCGTTTTACTGCACCTTCTCCATGAATTTTCGCAACTTTTACCGTCTGACCGCATTTTGCATCTCTTAATGTAGCCACTGTGCGTTTCCTCCCTATATCATAATGAGCGGTCTCGGAAACTCGATAAAACCCGAATTACCGCTCTTTTTTTCATTGATTCTATTTTCTTATCCTCCCTATCGGGAGTGACAATTTAAATTTATTTTCAAAAAACTATTGACATTTCCTCTGAATTGTGCGGCACATTTGATGATTGTTCCCAATCATCAAATGTGCCCTTGTAATTAAGAAGTATTCCAACCCAACTTACTTACAAGGAGGTACCGCACTATGATCAAACACTGGCAAACCAACCAGGAATACCACTGCTTTCTCGCTAACGCGAAAACTACTTTTGACTCTTCCGAAAGAATCCGGCTCCAATCTGAGCTTGCTTCCACAAGGGAAAAACTCCGCCTTTTGGACACAGATGCTGCCATGCGCTTTCTTGACCCCTTTTATTCCAACACTGGAAGGCCTGCATTAAATCAGCCTCAGATCCTCCGCTCGTTTATCCTTTTTTTCCTCCTGGTCTCCACGGATCTTACATCCCCTTCCCTTACTTCATGGGTAAAACGTTTGAAATCTGACCGCGTCCTTGCCTCCCTGATCGGATGCCCTCTAAACTCGCTTCCTCCCCTGGGATCTTACTATGATTTCATGGACCGCCTTTGGACTGATCCTAACCACTCCCTTTATAAGAGGAATAAACTTCTCTCTCCTGTCTGGAACCGTAAAAAACCCAATAAACCCAAGGGCAAGCACCAGAAGGCTTCCGAAACCCGTCCCTCCATTACCGACTCCCTTGTTTCACGGATTCTTGACGGAAAGGATATCCCTTTCAACTTTGAAGCACGGCTCCAAAAGCTTTTTTTCGTCGTCGCTGTACTCCCATCCCTTAAATGCGGCCTCATTCCCGAAGACTCGCTTACCGTATCCGGTGACGGTACGGCTGTCCATACCCATTCTAACCCAAACGGACACTGCCTGCCTCACCCTGACCAGACTATTTCCCCGCAGGAATATGCTTCGCTCCCAAGACATTATCCTGATCCGGATGCTTCCTGGGGATGGGACAGCGACCTTGATTCCTTTTACTTTGGTTATACTTTGTTCCAGCTTTCCTGCCACAATCCTGTACTGCATACGGATATCCCTTTGCTGCTCCGCTTCACCAGCGCCAAACGCCATGATTCCGTATCCTTTCTTGTTGCTTTCCATGAGCTGGAAAAACATATGCCTGGTCTTCCTATAAAGAATATATGCCTGGATTCTGCCATGGACAATCTTCCCACTTACCGGCTTCTCAAAGATCGGAAGATAAGTGCCCTGATCGACCTCAACAGCAAAAGCGGTCATCCCAAAACGATCCATGACAACATCCGTATAAATAAAAACGGTACTCCTGTCTGCGCTGCCGGGCTCCCTATGCTCCCAAACGGAAATGATTACAGCTCCAAAGGACATATTGGTTGCCAGATGTGGCGCTGTCCTTATGGAAAAGACCATAAGACAAAATGTAAATGCAGCTGCACCTCTTCCAAATATGGCCGCGTCATTAAAACCAGACCCGAGTGGGACATCCGGCTATATACGGATATCCCAAGAGGCACAGAAGCTTATAAAAAAATATATAAGCAACGTACTGCAACGGAGCGCATCAATAACCGTATCCTGAATGATTATGGCCTGCATCGACTCATGATACACCGGAGAGAGCATTATTCTTTCATGACAACCATGATCGGAATCTGCCTTCACTTAGATGGCAGATATAAACAAAAAGCAAAAGCTTCTCTATCTGAAATTTAGTTTATCGCGTAATGATACGGGCAGCTTCCTTTTACGGGGAGCCTGCTCGCCATGCCCAAAAACCATCTTTTTCCCCTGCTTATCATTTCCTATAATATCTACCCCCAATCGCATCCCGTATATTCTGGTATAACCTGAATTTTCTTAACTTTTCATCGAGTTTCCGAGACCGCTCGTCAAGTCTTTTTTCCTTGAAAATCAAGGATTTTTTCAATATATCATCAATAAATATCTCAGAAGAAGGAGCCATAGGAATGGACATTTCTCTGTATCTGGTACGGAAATAGTGGATTTTGGGTACACGAAGTAAAACGTCTTTCTTTTCGTTCTACATGGCCTTATGTATACCCATCCATCTACGGCAGCGAACCTCCCGTGTCTACCAGGATCATCAGCCCTCAAGAGCCGAGTCCTAACTTCTCTCGTCCCGCCTGTCCATAACCTGGGTGTCAGCTCTGCTCCTTTACAGGGTCATGCCCTCTGGAATATATTCCTGCCGACTACTGGCTCATTCTTTGTGTGTTTTATTACTGACTTTCTTCCTTCCTGCAACAGCACTTTCAGTGGACGTTTTCCTATTGCATTCCGATTTTTATACTTCCAGCTACCGTGGCTGGTCTCAGCATTCAAGCATTCTTTACTCAAATGCTCAAACCAACCACGATATGCTGCTTCCTGATATTTTTATGCTGCCATTATTGTTTCCGGCCTTATGATATCACTCAGCATCTTCTGACCATCATAATCTACACCTTTTGTCAGTATCGTGTAGAAGATCCTGATCAGCTTGCACGCAATCGCTATGACTGACTGCATCTTCTTCAAAGGATTTTGCTTCCTCGTCCTGTAATAGTCATGGATTTCTCTAAACTCTTTATTCTTTCCTATCACAGATATCGCAGCTTCATACAATGCATATCTCAGGCGTTTTCTTCCCCTGTGGCTGATGCGGCTTTCTCCGTTGTGTTTGCCGGAACTGTCTGCAACAATGGCATAACCTGCCAGTTTCTGCAGCTGCTTTGGGTTATCAAAACGACGAATGTCACCCACCTCTGCAATAAAACAGCTTACGGTTTTTAAACCAATCCCGTTGATCTCCATCAGTTTATCAATGTATGGAATCTCAGAAAGTTTCGCTTCTATCTCCCGCATCAGATCCTCCATTCTGTTTTTATATATTTCATAATCGTTCAGCAGGTTGCGGATCTCTATTCTGGCACTTCCCGGTGCTTCTGTACTTCCGATGCTGTGCTCCGCAGCTGATACCAGGGTCCTTGCCCTCTTTAATCCAGCGCCTTTCAACTTTGCATCCCTCCATACCTGATTTACACCATCTACGCCAAGTTCTTTTATGTCACATGGCAACGGTGCCTTTTTGATCACCATCATCCCGCTTACAGCATCCGGGGTTTTATAAACATCTTTTATCTCCGGAAAATAAATACTGAACCATCGGGCTATCCGGTTTTTGATCCTTGTAAGTTCTTCCTGCGTCTGAATACGAAGATTTGACAGATTTCTGATCTCTGCGTATATCCTTGTTGGGATATACGGATACGAAAACCTTCCTTCATTTACCAGCCCCGCAATTGTTTTTGGATCCTTACGGTCATTCTTATTCGGGTTGTTATCATCCAGTTCTTTGGACTTCTTTACATGATGCGGATTCACATGCACCGGCTTCATTCCCTGTTCCTGCAGGTACGCTCCAAGGTTCAGCCAGTAATGACCGGTGGGTTCCATTCCTGGAATCACCGCCTCTTTCCCATGTTTCTCTGCTATGTCTTCCATCCATGCCTTAAATGCAGCAAACCCAGCTTCATCATTATTGAAAGCAAACGGCTTTTTTGAGTACTCATAATTCCGCCAGTCAAAGGCCCTTGCATAATGAGTTTCACTTCCAACATCGATGCCAACAATTAAAGTTTTTTCCGTAATAGATGCAATTTTTGCGTTCTGTGTGTTATAATTCATTTCAGATACCTCTCTGTTCAATAAGATTTTTTACTAACCGTGCAAAGTCAGTAATCTTATTTTACTCTGAGGTATTTTTTTCTCA
>JALFGN010000035.1 GCA_022777285.1 Blautia sp. | reverse complement strand
AGTAAGTGCTTCAAAAGAAGGCGTAGTGCTATTTCCTCCACCAATTGATATACTGGGAAAAACCAATATATTTTAAGGAGGACTTATTCTATGGGAAAAACCAACCAGGAAACTATAACCACATTTGCGGAGGTTTTCTCTTCATCCGGAATCTCATCTCACCAAAATAACCGGACAGCAAATACCAATGATAACCGGCTGATGATATATTTTCAGGGAATGAAACTATACATTCCGGATGGGTTTCATCCGGATACCTTATTAAAGCTGATGCAGGTAATGAAAAAATTATGATGAGGCGTATGGCGGAAGGGGCCAGCCGGATCTTTCTGGCATGTGGCAGTACAGATTTCCGAAACAGATCCCGGGGTTAGTCGCTGCAGTCAGCACACAGTTTCAACTTGATCCATATCAGGGAGACCTGGTTTTTATCTTTTGCAATAAAAAAAGAGATTCCATAAAAGTACTGAGATACGACCGGAACGGCTTTGTACTGGCAACCAAGAAGCTGCTGGACCACATGAAGTTCCAATGGCCGCGGACACCGGATGAAGTAAAAGAGATCTCTTTTCAACAGGTAGAATGGCTACTTCAGGGACTGGAGATCGAGCAGAAAAAAGCCCATCATCCTGTGAAGATCCGTGCACAGGACACCTGTTTTTAAAGCAGGAAAAAATGACTGTAAAATATGCGGAAAAGCCTTTAAATTCGGCATTTTTCTGCGCATTTTACAGCCTTTTTCAGTGGCAAAAATACAGGAAAAATGGTAAAATATAAGCAGTAAAAAACAAGGAGATCATATACGTGACAGAGCATGAGGAACTGCTTATGCTTCGGGAACTTGCTGCAAAACAGAAACAGCAGCTCGAAGAAAGGGACCGAATCATAGAAGAAAAAAATGAGAAGATTGAAAAACAGAATATCCAGATTGAAAATATGATCCAGGCACTCCTGCATGCTCGCAAAAAGCTGTTCGGGTCCTCTACAGAAGCGTCCAGCCAGTTAGAAGGACAGCTGTCTCTGTTTGAAACCGCGCAGGAATTAGCAGAAGAACTGGAAACACAGAGGCAGAAGATCTCTGTAAAACCCCATACCCGTACACCAAGGAAACCTGGAGTACGTGCAGAGATGCTGGAAGGACTTCCACAGGAAATTGAAGAATACATCATTCCGGCTGACGAGACCTGCAGCATTTGTGGAAGTGAACTGAAAGTGGTAGGAAGGGAAGTTGTCCGCACAGAAGTGGAGTTTCAGCCGGCCAAAGTGACCGTAAAGCAGATCATCCGTCAGGTGGTAAAATGTGTAAGCTGTGGGACAGAAGGAAGTGAGCATCCGAACTGCCATATGCAGAAAGCATCCGTACCGGCTCCACTGCTTCCCCATTGCATTTCCACGCCATCTCTTGTGGCACAGATCATGTACCAGAGATTTGCCTTGGGACTTCCGCTTGCCCGTTAGGAAAATGACTGGCACCGGCTAGGCCTGGTACTCCCAAGGGGAAACATGGCACGCTGGATCATCCGCTGCAGCTAGGAATGGCTGGAGCCGGTCTACTGGGCGATCCATGCAAGGCTGATGGAGTGTGCAATCCTGCATATGGATGAAACGCGTATCCAGTGTAACAAGGAAGACGGAAAAAAAGCCAGCAGCCAGTCTTTCATGTGGGTGATTTGGAGTGCGGCAGACGAAGAGGTCAGAGCGGCATTCTTCTATTATTCCCGTACGCGTAACGGAGACGTTGCAAAGGATCTTCTGAAAAGATTCTCGGGATATCTTGTAACAAATGCCTACAGTGGCTACGAGAAGGTTGAAAACATCACCCGTTCCCTTTGCTGGTCGCACGTGCGCCGAAAGTTCCTGGACAGTATCCCGTTAGATGGGAAAGGGAAAGCAATCCCAGGTTCAAAGGGTGCCGAAGCGGTCGGTTATATAGATCTTCTATTCCGAGTAGAGGCACAGATCAAAGACCTGCCAATAGAAGAACGAAAAAAGAAGCGTCAGGATGCATCACGCCCCATCCTTGATGCCTTTTGAGCGTGGCTGGAAAAGACCTCTGGCCTGTATACGACAAATGAAAACCTGACCAAGGCACTTCATTACGCCACAAACCAGAAAAAATATCTTGAAACTTTTATGGAAGATGGCAGGCTACCA
>JALFGN010000034.1 GCA_022777285.1 Blautia sp. | reverse complement strand
GGCGATGAATCCATATACACTTTTATATCTTAGTATAGTATCGATCAAGTGACCGAAATGAACAATTCTGTCGATCATGGCTGCTGCAAGCTGCTCGTCAGCAACGATCTTCCCCCATTCGCTGAAAGGAAGGTTTGTCGTCAGTATCAGACTCTTGTGCTCATAGCTGTCGGCGATCACCTGGAACACCAGTTCGGAACTCATCTTGTCCAATTGGCAATAGCCCCATTCGTCAATGATGAGAAGGTCCAGGGCCCTGAAGTCTCCAAGAGCCTTCTCAATCCGCCCTGTCTCCTTCTCCAGATATTATCCTGGCATGTCTCTTAGCTTAGTTCTTTGTAATCCACTTTCCAAAGAAAGTTAGACATTTAATGATTCTCTTTCTTTGGTGTTTTGGTAAAAGGGGTAAGCAAAGTTATCAATTAGATTGATTCAGGTCAATGCGGGTGGGGATACTTTAAGAAAAAAATAAGGAAAATACATTGAATGAAAATTGACTATTATTTTCCTAAAATATTGGATATTTTCCTAAAAATAGTTATTCTTTTAATTGAGAGGTAGTTATGCAGGAAAACGAGTTAAAGGACCTGGTCGACAGTATTCTTCAGAAGAAAACTGAAACATCAGATATAGAGTTCAAGAGTGCCAAGGAAGGCTATCCTGAAAAGCTTTATGATAGCTTCTCCAGCTTCTCAAATACAAATGGTGGAATCATTTTGTTCGGTATTGATGAGAAAGCTGGATATAAAGTATGTGGTGTAAAGGATCCAGATCTGCTTGAAAAGAAAATTGTCGAACAGGCAAAAGAAATGGAGCCTGTGGTACGACCTCACATAACAATATGCAATTATGACGGGAAAACTGTTGTGGCGGCAGAAATTACTGAAATGGATGCTATAAATAAACCATGTTATTATCTGGGAAAAGGAAAGAGTAAAGGTTCTTATATCCGTGTGGGGGACGCTGATCTTCCGATGACTGAATATGAAATATACAGTTATGACGCCTATAAATACAAGACTGAAGATGAACTGAGAACCAATCCCAGAATAGATGAGACTTTTTTTGACCAGATTCAGCTGGATGGTTTTATTGCAAAAGCTGTCTCCGTTAAACCTAACCTTGTTAATCTTGATAAAGGAACCCTTATCCGGTTGAACGGACTAGCCGATAAGGATAACCAGCCTACCATCTGTGGAATAATGCTATTCGGTAAATATCCTCAATACCTGTCTCCTAACCTTGATGTTGTGGCAGTGGTATGTGCAACGGAAAACTATGCAGAGGAAAGCGAAGATGGTGCACGTTTCCTGGTAAATAAGCGTCTGGATGGAACCATTCCCCAAATGATTGAGACATCAATTGCCTTTGTTCTGCAGAATATGAAAACACGGACAATTATTGATGAAAGTGGGCAGAGAAGGGATGTTACTGAATATCCTATAAAGGCAATCCGGGAAATAATTCTAAATGCGCTTATTCATCGTGATTACAGTATTCATACTGAAAATGAGCCGGTCCGTATCGAGATGTATCCAGACCGAATAGAGGTTTCAAATCCTGGTGGGTTATATGGCAGGCTGACAATTGATGAACTGGGAAAAGCTAAGGGTGATGTAAGGAATCCTTTTTTGGCAGCTGCACTTGAGATTCTGAGTCAGACAGAAAATAGGTATTCCGGTATTCCTACTGTTTATGCTGAAATGAAAAAGGCAGGTCTTCCGGAACCGAAGTTTGAGGATTTTCGTGGGAGTTTCAAGGTTACTCTTTACAATAAAAAGGTCATATACAATGATTTTCAGTCAAAGATTGTTGATTTCTGCAGAAAACCACGCACAAAGGCAGTACTTGCAAAGGAATTCGGTTTTGATGAACACCATCCATCATATTTCATCAATAACTACGTCATGCCTCTGATTGCTGAAGGAAAACTGCGATATACAATCCCTGAAAAGCCAAAAAGCAAGAATCAGCAAATAGTAGTTACATAGGATAGAGCTTGCGGCGCAAAAGATAAATCAAAGAGTTATGACTTAACCTAAGATCTCTTGAAAAGTAGAACCATATACATTAGGAACTACAAATGGCCTCTGGAAACCCATCAGGAACGAAAGTTTTTGGTGGGTTTTGTCGTCTTTCTGTGTACATAAGCCTGGATATGATGTATACTATATATGGTTCTACTTAATACCATATAAGCCAAGACGAGGAGGTCCAGGCCATGGCGTTCATAAAGGTGCAGAAGCTGGTGCTGTCTGAAGACGGGAATGTCGTCTCAGGTTCGGCTGCCGTTGTCGATACAGTATATGACAGCAGCGTGAAGGGGAGGTCACGCCACAGGGTCAGGGAGAGGCTTGGCAAAGTCATAAGTATTTCAGACGACAGGAAATGCGGCATATTCCTCTCGCCCACCAGGGGCCTGGTGGAATATGACAGCGAAAAGGACCTTTTCGCTGAGGTCGGAAGGGATGACAGGAGGATCGCAGGGCTGGAGCTGTTCCCTGAGCCTGAAACACATACGGTCTTCGGCGATTCCTACCTCATCCTCTCGTTTATGGAAAAGACGGGGATCGCGGCACTTCTCAGGAGCGTTTTTACAAAGGATGAGGACTTCCAGAGGGTCCTGGCCCACATATGCCATACGGTGGCAAAGGACGGCTCACACATTTCCTGCGACGACTTCGTCTCGAGGTCATTCCTTTCATATGTAGTGCCGGATGTCCCTCTGCATTCGCTTTACAGCGACACCAAGTATTTCTCAGACCTGGGGAGGGACTCCATGAAGGTTTCCCTCATGAAGGGGTACGTTGAAATGGAGAGAAGCGGCAACAAGGATTTCGGCAGCGGATGCTATGTGGACTCCACTCCGCTTCCTAACGACATAGACATACCTATATCTGCATTGTGTTCACATGGAACGGGAGGATGCGAGATGCAGGCCAGGCTTGCAGTGTGCCTTGACTCCGCCTCCGGACTTCCGGTATGGTACTCGCTGTTTTCCGGAAACATCCAGGACATGAGCACACTCATGGACGAGATCGATGACGCGGAGACAAGCGTGGGGGTATCAATAGACGACCTTGTTCTTGATGCCGGATACATTACAAAGGAGCTTATCACTGCATACAATGCAGACGACAGGTTCGTCAGCTTCACAGGAAGGATGCCTGCAAGGAAGGGCTTCCCCTTCAGGACGCTCTACCACAGATGCGGAGGATCCATACATCAGGCGAAGTATTTCTTCGACAGGAATGGACATACATACTTCGGAAGAAGGTTCGAGGATGTCCTCTTCGGGAAGAGGGTCTACCTCTATGTATATATAGACAGGGACAGGGCCCTGTCCCTCGGAAGGAGCTATCGGCAGAACAACAGGGATGAATACGAGGCGATGTCTGACAAGGAAAAGAACTGGCTGGAGGTCAAGAACGGATACTTTGTCCTTGTCTCCAACATTGACTCCACACCCGCCGAGACCTTGGAGAGATATTTCGGAAGGATGGACATAGAGTCATTCTTCAAGACCAGCAAGGAGTACCTTTCTCTTCTGCCCCTTTCAAAATGGACCAGGGAGACCATAGAAGGGAAGCTCCTTAACGACATCATATCCACAATAGTATATCTCAAGATGAGGAAGGCCCTCTCCGGCACAGGCCTTTCAATGTCCAAGCTCTTCGGAAGAGCCTCATCCCTGATGTGCACGAGGAAAAAGGACGGCACCGTGATAGTCGAGGAGGCAAACAGACAGGTGAAGGAGATATTCAAGGCTGCAGGAATAAAGATTCCGTCATCGATGAATCTGGAAGAGTTTGAAGAGAACTACCTTTTGAAACCTAGGAAGGAGAAGCAGAAGTAGAATATGGTTCTACTTTTGCTGTTATCTTAGGGTTATTAAAAGGATGAGGGCTCTCTTTTTCATGAAATCCTCCTTTTGATTATGAAAGAAGAATATCACAAAGGACACTGTAAATGTAACTAATCGCTCGTTCTGTAATAAGAGTTTTGAGATAAAACTCACATGATATTCCAATAAACGTGTCTTGTGATCTGGGTAATCTTTGAACTGATCAATAAATTTTTCAATTCCTCTTGCCATTGGTAGCCCTCTAGCATATTGTCAAGGACAACTTCTGTTTCAGTATATTGATTCGACTGAGTTTAAGGATAAAAAAGTTATTTTTTAAAGAATTGGTAACTACTCGGGTGTTTTTTCAATCCTTATGAAAAAGCTGTAGTTTAAGATGAATTTTTCATTAAAAAATAGTCAATATTCCCTTTATTTATAAAGACTTATACTAGACATTAAGGTTATTCGCTATTTGTAGTGGGTAACCGTGTTACATAATAGACTGGAAACAGATGTCGAGTTCACCACAACAGAAGTAGATCATATCCATGAAGTTCTTCATGTTTTTGAAGCCTCT